>JADFYO010000100.1 GCA_015233015.1 Nitrospirota bacterium
CGTGCCTCCGGCATCCCGTCTAACGTCCTGAGTAGTTTGCCTATCATTTCTTGTTCCGCCTGACTTCCCATCAGTCCGCCGCCAACCTCTGTGCCGCCCCTTAACCTCAATAGCAATTCACTGTTTTCTATCAGCCGCTTGAGGCAATCCATGATAGTCTTAGAATCGCCAATCTTTTCAGCCTTTGCCAACACACGCCTAATAGATACATGAACATCCGTTGCCACTGCCAGTAGGTCTATTTCCTCATCATCTGTCTCTTGTGTTTCCTCTGTCTTTTTATACCGCGTCATGCCTTCGATTTTATCAAGCCGTTTATCCAAGCTGTTCATTCGACTTTTCCCCCGTTCCAAACAACGATAATTTGTCCACTATCATGTGCTTTTTTCACAATCGCGTCTTTCTCTAATATCTCGGCCTCGCTATCCCCGCCACTGTACCACGCAACCACAATCTCATTTTTCGGTATTAGCGCGGCCTCTATCTTGTCAAGTCTTGCCTCAAGCCTTCCCGTTGCCATAATTACTTTACCCCCGTTTTAATTCGTTCTTCAAGTAGTTTTACCCTCAATTCCAAGTCCCCCTCACTGATTACCGCCCTTTGAATATTGACAAGATACCCAAGTTTGCCCCCCTTATCCGGCGTCATGCGGTCGGACTCAATTTCGTTTATCACGTGTGCAAGATACCTTCTAAGGTCTGATAGTGTGTTCAGCCTACGTGCTGGCATTACCACCCCCCTTGTTTTACCCTTTTTTGTAAAGCAACCATATTTATATTACTACTTTTTGGCGATAGAAATCCAAAGTAGAGAAGCACCCCGTAAAGGAAAGCTCCTACCCACTACCCATTATCTCTCATTCCAAGCCGCCCTAAGTATCCCTCGAAGTCCTTCATACGCATAAGCACAAGGTTTTCATTATGGCGCTGGCCGGACACATGCACAACCACCAGCGGGGTCTTACCATCAGGGCAGTTCCTCACTGCCTGCGCCATCCAGTCACCGGCAACAAAAGCCTTCCGGCTCTTTACCTCGATGGAAAACAGCGGATGTGAGACGTCCTCACCGCCCACTGAATTTAATAGGGATAGTCAAAAAGATAGACGATATATCCGGCAAGTCAAAGCCCTCACCGATTAAAGACGCGGTCGGCTTCTTGAGTGGAGCGGCCAGCTTGACGCCTACGGCCTCCTGCTGTTGGCGAAGGTCGGCAATAGCCACTATTCGTTCGATGGACAGATTGTTAATCAACATTGGCCGATTATTTAGAAAATTACGCATTTTAGTTACCCCCGTACACATTCCAATTAATTGCAACCCGTACAGGCTGCCCGCTTCGCTTTATTCCCTCGATTCCTTATGGCCTGCTTAATACAGAGAAAGTTATAGTTACAGAATCCTACGTATTCCTCGTGGGTCTTAAACAGGGCTTCGTGCCGCTCTGCGAATGCTTTCAACTCGTCGTTATCAAAAAAGCCCTTGGCTCCCGCGGCGCGTGTGAATTCATTAAAAAGAGTTCCCATACGAGAAAGAGTGTCTGTGTCAAGCGCTATCATCTTACCCCCATGCTGCTATTGATTGCGGCCTTAAATGGCCGCTGTTACTCCGGTACTGATAAATTCCAGTGTTTAGTGTTTACCCCCCTATATGCGAAAAGGCTAAACACTGAAAGAATGGCGTCCTTACTGGTTCTATAAAAACTGATAAATTCCAGTGTTTAGAGTTTAAAATTACATGAGATAGACAGGACGACAGACTAAAGTCTGTCTGTCCGTCTCTTATCTCTCTTTTCTCGTGTTTCCAGTGTTTAGCAGTGTTTAAGGGATTGTTAAACTCTGGAAAGCCTTTATTTAAGCCATTCTTTGACAATTTATCGGTATCAGTGTTTAGCGCAATATTAAACACCATAGTTTGTCAGTCTATAATGTCTTGGTTTCCGGTCTCCGGTCTGCTCCGATTGCCAGTGTTTGCCGTCCCCGTAATTTAGAATTTTAATAGCAAGGTTGCGGCCAATACCAAGGTCGGCCTTTATCCGCTTGACAACATCTTTTTGTAAGGGCAGCTCTCCAAGTGATAAAATTATGTCTCTTATTCCCTTGATGGACTTACCGCGTGGATCATTTTCGGCAATATAGAAGCCCCTGTTTATTTTAAACTCAAGGAACATGGAAAACGGAGCATATCTCGTTTTGTCTCGTGTGCCCAATTTATAACAAACATCTGTATCTTTATCGTCGAACACTTCGTCATCTGTGCCCCGTTTCAGTTTTTGGAGTTTTTGGAGTTTTTGGAGTACAAAACTGTGGTCACAAAGGTCTTGAATGGCCGTCGAACCCTTGTATTGACTGGCATTTCCTTTTGCGGTATGGTGTAGAATGACTACAGTAAAACCCACGTCGCGTAATGCCTTAAATCGACTCATAATACGCTGCATATCTTGGGAACTGTTTTCGTCCAAGTATTGAGAAGCTCGTAGTGTGTCAAAAATCAGAACGGCTCCTTTAGGCATTTCTTTATACCATTCCCATTCCTCAATATCCATGCGTGGTGGTGGTATTTCGTTTGTAGCGTGCCACATATCGAAGGTATCAAGATTATATCGCTTAGCCCTTTCATTCACGGTCAGTAATGAATTTTCAAAATCGATATAGACAGTAGGCGTTTTTATTGTTTTGCATCCCAAGAATTCATCACCTCGTGCTATCGATTCCGCCATTTGCAACGCTGCCGTTGTTTTGCCGACTCCGCTTGCTCCTGTAAATACAGAGACGGCTTGCTTTGGTATTATCTCGTCAATTACATACTCTTGGGTAATATCCAGTTGCCGAATACGCCGAATACTAACAAGGGCTTTTGACAGGTCAAGTTTTGCGACGGCCTCTTTTCCCTTTTCTTTTTTTACGGGAATCTCCACCGGCACGGCATTATCTATCAGTCTTAAAATGTCGTCTTTTTTATATCCAAGTTCGGTAACAAGGTCGGTAACGTCCTTTAAGGGCTTAATCCCTGTGTTTTCCGGCCATGACGGCCACACCACCGCTTTAACGCTGGCAGCCACGCCGTCAAGTATCTCTGCCACTTTTAAATTTGCTGTCCGTCCCGCGTCATCGTCGTCGTGCATCAAGACAACCTCTGCGTCCTTGAAATAATCCGCCCACTCAGCCTTAAACGTACCGGCTCCTGCCGTGCCGGAGATCGCCGCGATACCCATTTGATTTAACAAAAGCGCCTTGAATTCGCCTTCGGTAACCACGATACTTAAGAGGTCTCCGGCCTTGAGCCTCGATAGAACGTCTATCGGATAAAGCACCGCGTCTGCGCCTTTAACCTGTGCGCCTTTATGCTGCTTCATATTCCATCGTCCACCGCCCATGTCAATAGGGATTGTAAATTTGCTGGCCCATAAACCCAAAGAATACCGTTTGATAGTCTCGATGGTAAGCCCGTATCTGTCTTGAAACTCTTGAAGTTTAGACGTGCTTATGAGCGCGTTGTGTGCCATGTCCACGTCGCCCTGGGTGTTCCATTTTATTGGCTTCGCCGCCTGTATCTGCGCTGTGGTATGACTGGCAGGGTTGCCGCCGTAAATCCTTTTTAAGTCTGCGATTGCGGCTTTGAGGTCAAGATTGTAAAGTTTCACGTGGAGGTCTGGGATATCGCCACCACCACAAGCCGCGCTTCCAAAGCAGTGCCACTTCCCATCTGCTGTATGGCTGAATGAGGGTGTTTTCTCTTCATGCAAAGGGCATAACCCACTGCCCCCGCCGTCTGGTTTGGCTTTGTATCCCTTGACGCGCTGGCCGTAGTATTCCTGCGGGTTGATTTTGCTTCTCAGTTCGGGTTCAAAAGTCTTATTCATAAGACGGTGGTATCGTCATCATACCCGCAATAGCCGCGTCAAACTGCTCCTTCGGGAAAAGCGTTTTGTGTCCGATTTTTACTGCAAGGGCTGGCAGTTTACCTGCCCGCAACCATACGTCAAGGGTTGGTCTGGAAATTTGGAGAATTGAACAAAGTTGGTTTTTGTCGTAGAAACTTAAGGGTTGCGCCATAAACAGCCTCCGTGTCAAGTAGAATTTTTCCAACACGGGCGGCTGTCAAACAAAAAACTTAGCCTGTTGCTAAGATTTCTATTGACACTCCTAACTTTTTTCGCCTACAATAAAAGTAGGTATTTGTTAGGAGAGCGGACAGGTGACACCCTGCAAAAGTAACACCACCGCTCGTATTGTGCGCGCTATCTGGTCTATGACTGGAAGCGCGCTTCATTTTTGTTTAACTATTTAAGAGTTTACCATAAACGTGATAGTTGTTACAAGATTTTTCAATAATCCCGAAAATAAATAACTGGCAGATATACACTATTGCGCTAAGAAGCACTTTATCTACTTGCTATGACTGGTTTTCTTGTAGCCATTTCCTATGAAGGTAAAACCGCTAATACAAATTAAATTGGTAAAATGTGCTATCACAATCACGTTTTACGACTTGTTACGACTCCCTACGACTTATTACGACTTGCAGACTGTAAAAAATATTTTTATAGCCAAAAAGATATTATCTCGACGTGCCCCCCGTGCCAGTCCGCCATGATTCTACCTTTCCCCCACCGTTCAAAGTGGCAGTCGATTTAGCGGTTTTCTGAACACCGCCGCCCTGATATTTCAAGGTACTTCCGGCGCGTGTGGTTTTATGCGGGGGCGCTGACCGCGGGATTTCAGGCTGTTTCAGTGCTGGAAAACGACTTCCGGTTCCGCATTTTGACACAGAACGAATGCCCGTGCGGGTTTGCAGAGGAAAACACGTCAAAAACCGTGTCACTCTTTTTTACACTAAAACCTTTGGAAAGCCACGCTGGTAGCCATTCTATGCCGGAATTTTAGCACTCAAAAAATACTCAATTAACTTCCCGATTTTGAACGGCCTCTTCCTCTGGAAAGCCTTTATCCATGCGCTTCTACGTCCAAATAGGACATGCGACATCGTTTTTCAGCGCAAATAAACCGAGAAATCCCGCGGTCAGCGTCCCCGCATAAAAATAAGGTTGCCGGAAGTACCTTGAAATTGCCCGGCCCATAGAAGGGACGCCGACACCACGAAAGCACTGGCGCGCCCCTCATGGTGATGTGTTATGAGTTCGCGGGTTGGCTCTGTGCGGTTTCCTTCAAGTGTTCAACAACCTCAGTCATGGCCGCCCGGGTCAAGACTTGATACATGTTACCCCCTATCCTCTCAAACTTCGCGCCTTTCATTTCAATATCGCCGTATCGCTTGCATAGCTCCTCAAACACATTTACGTCTATCCCCTGACGCTCTAAGTCTGTGCTTTGCGCTTTATGAAGGTTGTCAAGTGCCTGCCCTACATTCACAAGCCCGTCGCGTAAGTGCCACAAAACATAACACATGCCGCTTACGCCCTCTGTGGTTAAGTCAGTCCTGCACCCGACGACGTCAGATATAAAGCTCGTAATATCCCTAAGCTGGCATAGTTCGTCTATTACGTCTGTCATGCGTGGCTCTCTTGGATTTAAGATGTTACGCCGTAAGTCAGGTCTCATGTAAGTGGCCTGGTCTATCTGTTCCATATCATACCCCCGTGATGTTTCTATGACCGTGGAGCACGGCCTATTGTGTGTCATGGTTATCGTCTTGGTTCAAATACTCAAGTGTTCGTGCCTTCTCAGCCTCGTTCATCTGCTTCGCCAGTTCCTTAAGCCGTATCATTTCCGGCTCCTTCGATATATCACGTGCGTCTTTCTTTGGTCTCTTTTTTAAAGCACTGACCGGTGTTTTAAATTTCCTGCCCTCTTTCATTCCCATTATGCGGCCTTCCTGAGTATGTTCTTGATAGTCTGCGGATACCAGACTTTACCCAACGGCTTATATCCTTCTTTGGTAAGCTCATTGCAGACGGCCTGTAACGTGTACCCCTTCGCCCTAAGCTCTCTTATCTTAACTATGGCCTCTTGTTCCAACGCGTTCGGGGTCAAGGTGTTCCCGTCCTCTGCCAGCGTCCACCCGTAGGGTATTTGCCCTGCCCTCTCGTGGTTCTTTACCTTCATCTGAAGCGCGTCCGCCGTGCGCTCTGAAATAAGGTCTCTTTCCATTTGCGCCAAGCTGGCCGTTATGTTTAGAAAGAATCTACCCATAGCAGAAGCCGTGTCAATCTTCTCTGTGATACTGTGGAAAGCCACTGTTGCCTTGTCAAACATTTCAATCATGGTCAGCGTGTCAAGCACCTTACGGCTTAACCTGTCCAGTTTGTAAACTACAACGGCCTGTACCTTTTTTGTCTTAACCAAGTGAAGCACCTCGATAAGCCCTGGGCGGTTCGTGGTCTTTCCTGATACTCCGGCGTCCGTGATTATGCCCGTAAGCTCAAGGTCATTCAGTTGGCAGTATTGCCTAATCTTTTGCGTTTGGTTCTCAAGGCTGATACCCTCGTTCGCCTGCTCTAATGTCGACACTCTTACATATCCGATTGCTTTCATGTTGTTACCTCCAAATGTTGTAAAGTTAAACTAACTACATATTGTTATGATAGCACGCTATCACTAACTTGTCAACACTTTTATTTATTGTTGTGTATTTTCTTGCAATATGTTAACATGTCAATTACCATATATAGCATTATGACAAAACATAAAGGGGGCAACATATGGAAAAATCAACAGTTGAACGTAAACCTTCAGGGTATCGGCTTAACCCTGCTATCACTAAAGCTCTCAAAATCTTTGCAATAAACAATGACCTGCCCGTGAATGTCGTTCTCGAAAGGGCAATAACTGAATATCTCGAAAATCAGAACAAAGGGTATCAGGCTAAGGAAGCCGCAAAGATTGACAGCATTCCACCCTTACCGGCACCGCCTAAGCCCGTACAGGAAAAGCCCACGACTCCCCGCACCTTACCGCATAAGAAATATACTGAAGAGGTCGTATCTGTCTTGTGGTCTGAATATCAGGAAATGAAAGCCGCAAGCCCTAAGTTAACAGAGGCCGCATTTGCTAAGTCTAAGGGTATCGACAAGGCAAAAATAAATAAGATATTTAAGCCCTTCAAGGCTGCCCCCACGCCGGAGACTGCACCCATTAAACAGCCTGAACATCTGTCTGCCCCCATGGTCGGCACTATCGGGAAGGAATCCTGATACCCTTGCAGGACGGCTGAAAATTCAGCCCACTAAACCAACCCAATTTTGGGGTCGTTGAGGACGGCAAGAGGACTGAACGCAAAATTGCATTGAGCAAACCAATCCCTACGCCATTGACACGGACGCCCTGAAAGGCTTACGATAAAGTATGGACACGGCAAACGCATTAGTTAAAACCGACGCTGATATACCACAAGCTGAACAATGGCTTTACGATAACCCCGAAGCCCTTAAAAGCGTTCTTATCGGGTTAGAAGACGCTAAGGCTGGCAGGGTTCAGAAGCTCAACCTCGACGAATTGTAGGACGGCTATTATTTGGAAGTCCTTCTTACCGACACCGCAAAATACCAGTTAATCAAACTTAAATTCGATAAGGGCCTAGAGAAAAGACACAATGCCGTTAAAAAAGCTATCCGCTTCCTTGCTCAAAACCCTAAGCACCCAGGGCTAAACACTCACGAGTTCACGACGCTTAAAGGCTCGAAAGGTGAGAAGCTCGTAGTGTGTCAAAAATCAGAACGGCTCCTTTAGGCATTTCTTTATACCATTCCCATTCCTCAATATCCATGCGTGGTGGTGGTATTTCGTTTGTAGCGTGCCACATATCGAAGGTAT
>JADFYO010000101.1 GCA_015233015.1 Nitrospirota bacterium
CTCTGTAAGCTCTTTATTCTTATCAGTTATTTGCTCCATTCCCTTCATTTGTATAGTTATACAATCTATATTTGCTTTTGTCAACAACTTTTTTTGTATGTGTCATTTTTTATGCGTGAACGGTTACGTTTTTTGTCTTAAAAACTGGCTCCGCTATGGTACAATAATAGGGAATTATAATTGTCGTTGACGGGAAAAATAATTGTCGTTGAACAGATATTTACTGCCTTGGGGTTAAAGATGCCTTTTCTTCTACCTTAACTATGGCTGAATATGATAGGAAGATAGTTCAGAATGGAACCAGTCAGTTTGTAGATATCCATCCCGCTTGTGCCGTAAAACTTATAGAGGACGCTGTTGCCTATGCGAAGGGTTTAGGATTTTCACCACATAAAGATTATGGTATCGCCAGAAAGATATTTGGCGACATAGATCCTAAAGATTGCTCTACTGAATATACGTTTGGGAAAGACGGTAAGCCATACTTCATTGCTGGGCCTAACGATACACAGGCGAAATGTAAAAAGATAATGGAAACCCTGACGCAAAGTTTCGGGTCCGGTGGGTTTCATTTTAGTGCTCCGGTGTTTGGGGGTGAGTGGCATGTTTGAACAAAGCATGTTAGCCGCTAATGCAAGTCAAAGAACAGGAGTATGAAAACAATATACTTGGCTGGCCCCCTATTCTCCAAAGGGGAGAGAACGTGGATCAACTCAATAAAACGCCGTATAAAAAGACTTGCTGCCGAAAAGGCTTGGATATCAAGATAATAAACCCCCAAGAACTGATATCTGACAAGGAAATACGCCATTTAGGTGAAAACGCCAATTATGAAATCTTCAACTGCTGCAAGTCCCATCTCGATAGCGTGGATATCTTGGTAGCGGTTCTGGACGGAAGTCAGGTGGACGATGGCACGGCTTGGGAGGTTGGGTATTTCTTTAGGAACAAGGTGCAGGGGCAGCAGATTGTGGGGATTAGGACAGATTTTAGAAGAGCAGGAGAGAGTTCAGATGCTGTTGTTAATGGTATGGTTGAGTGCTCTTGTGATGTAATAGTGGATTCCATAGAGAAGATGGTGAAGGTGATGTATGGTTGGCTTGACTCTGACACGGGTAGGGATGGTTGATATGGCCGTGAAAAGCCATTTTTTTTACTAATGTCAGTTAGGTAAAAAAATACCTAACTTTGCTGATAGTCAATCCTTTTTCGCTTCTAACGCCAAAATTTTCAAAGTAACCTGTCGCTGAGATGAATCGCCTCCCCTTGAACCTTTTAATCTCAAGTAGGTTGGTCTAATTACCTCTCAATCACCTTTACGCTACTGAAATGTTTTACCGCACTGTTAATGGATACCTGACGCCCCTCTTTTACACCGAGATCATATGCCGAATTGGTCAATGAAAGAGCTGATGGCCTTCTCTTACCAAGTTTTGGCATATTTTTCACAATGTAGGCATCCACTCTCGCAGTCTTAATCACTACCATTTCACCAGACTTAGCTTTCAAATCTTCTGGCATCTGATGCTCGTGCATTGATCTCATCTGTTCAAGTTTCTCATTAATTCCCATGGACAACCCATATCTAAAACTGTTTTTAAATTGTATGGCATTATGACCTGGAGGAACCTTCTGGTCAGAAGCTATGAATTTTACAGTGCGATACAGATAGGTAAACACATACTCGGTAATCTCAATATCCATTTCTGTGCCAACAAACTTCACGCGCACTGTTGGGTTATCATAATCTCTTCGGCGGTAAATTGCTTTGCAGTTGAAGTGTTTGCTTATAGCTTCTATAAGAACACAAAGCCACTGAGGGAAGTTCGGCCTATCTAAGTTATGGTACTTGTCCGTAATAACATCAGATGTTCTCTCAACATCTGACATAGATAATCGGTAGGCCTCTAACAGCTCTCGTGCCTTCTCAGCCGCCGCAGCTTCATATTCATTACTACTTTGCGATAGTGCGAGAAGTTTTTTAATTTTTTCTATAACAGCTCTATCCTTATCATTCATCATATCTTTACCTCCATATTTGCATTATTTTATATTCATAAATATAATATCTCTGATATTAAATACTTACGAGGTAAACTGTATCATACTATAAATATTTACATTATGTCAATATTATCATTATTCTATCTTTTATATATTGTATTTAATGGACATGGAAAGAGAAAATTGGAGCAAACGGATGCAAGAACAGAAAATATTGAGGTGTCCAAAACCATATAGGGCTTATTTCGAGACACCACTCTATATTTTTGTATAGTGCCAAATAATAAAATTTTGGGATAGTATAGACAGCGCTTGTCAGAGAGATTGTAGAGGCACAATCTAAATAAAATTTCTGATGAAACCAATACCCTCAAAAATAGCTGGTGACGGTTTGGTGACGGTATTTCTGAAGGGTTTGAGAAGATAAGTTCTTGATTTGTCAGGGTAAAAATGGCGGAGAGGGGGGGATTCGAACCCCCGGTGAGGTCACCCCCACAACGGTTTTCGAGACCGCCGCCTTAAACCGCTCGGCAACCTCTCCTTAATTCTATGAAAAATTCCCTTAACAGCCCTGCACATTCCATTTCAAGAACACCTTGCGTTACCTCGGCGCGATGGTTAAGGCGCTCATCCGAACACAGAGAGTAAAGACTGTCGGCAGCCCCGCCCTTTACGTCGGCACATCCATATACTACACGGCTCACCCGCGCGTTTACAATTGCCCCCGCACACATCACGCAAGGCTCCTTTGTAACATAAAGGGTCATGCCGGAAAGCCTCCAACCACCCGCGCTTCGGGCGGCTGCCTGCCTTATCGCCGTCAACTCGGCATGTGCCGTCGGGTCATTAAGCCGCTCCTTTTCGTTTGAGGCCGCGGCGATTATCCCGCCTTCGCTGTCAACAACCACCGCCCCAACGGGGATCTCGCCCGCATTAAACGCCTTTCGCGCCTCCGTTAACGCTAATCCCATATAATATACGTCCCGCTCCCTCGATTCCACATTCATATCATCAGATTATACACCAAATTATAAATTAAATCACTTGAAATTATTTATTATGTTCATTTATACTTGTACTTTGATAAGAGGCGGGTAGTGTGTTGTAAAGGTATTTGACTGCTATCATGTCAAATCAAACGATTATATCAAATTAATGGAGGGACTTATGAGCAGAAAAATGGTAATAATGGATGGTTGTGGAGCGTGCGCGCATGTTGTTCACGCAACGAGCGAGATAATCACGATCTATCCGATAACCCCATCCAGTCCGATTGCCGAGCATTGCGACGCTAAAAGCGCAGCCGGCAAGGTCAACATCTGGGGTAATGTTCCAAAGGTAGGGATGATGCAGTCCGAGGCCGGAGTTGCCGGTGCCGTACATGGTTCGTTAGCGGCAGGAGCGCTTGCCACGACCGTAACGGCATCGCAGGGACTCTTACTAGTCGTTCCAAATATGTACAAGATTGCAGGTGAGCTGACCCCAACCGTATTCAGCATCACCGCCCGTTCGCTGGCCATGCAAGGTCTTTCGATATTCGGCGACCATAGCGACGTTATGGGCGCCAGATCCACAGGATTTGCGATGCTCTGTTCAAAAAACGTTCAGGAGGCGATGGACTTCGCCTTAATCGCACAGTCGGCAACGCTTGAATCACGCATTCCGTTTATGCACTTCTTCGACGGCTTCAGAACCTCTCACGAGGAGGCCAAGATTGAAGAGCTGACCTTCGACGACATGAAGGCAATGATAAATAATGATCATATCTTTGCCCATCGCTCAAGGGCGCTTAACTCTGACAAGCCCACCATGCGCGGCACGGCTCAAAACCCTGACGTATATTTCCAGGGCCGCGAGACGGTAAATCAATACTACAACGCAACCCCCGGCATAGTGCAAAAGGCGATGGACAAGTTCGCCGGTCTGGTTGGCCGCCAGTATAAACTATTCGATTACTACGGCGACCCCAAGGCAGAACGCGTGGCCGTCATATTAGGCTCGGCGGGCGACGTTATGTTGAGCACGATAAACTATCTAAACGCCAAGGGCGAAAAACTCGGCCTCATTCAGGTCAGGCTCTACAGGCCATTCGATACTGCCGCCCTGATGTCGGCACTTCCTTCTACCACCAAGGCAATAGCCGTATTAGACCGCACAAAAGAGCCCGGCGCATCGGGCGAGCCTCTTTACCTCGACGTAAGGACATCTGTCGGTGAGGCCATTGAGCTTGGCATAGGCAATTTGAAGTCATGGCCTAAGATAGTCGGAGGACGTTACGGCCTCGGCTCCAAAGATTTTACTCCCGGAATGGCAAAAGCGATTTACGACAACCTGTCTGAGAGCAAGCCGAAAAACCACTTCACTATCGGTATCAATGACGACGTAACTCACACGAGCCTTACTTATGACAGCAGCCTTAACATCGAAGGGAAGGACGTGTTTCGCGCTATGTTCTACGGCCTCGGGGCTGACGGCACGGTCGGAGCTAATAAAAATACGATTAAAATCATCGGCGGCGAGACAGATAACTACGCTCAGGGATACTTCGTTTACGACTCAAAGAAATCCGGGTCTATTACCACGAGCCATGTGCGTTTTGGAAAGGAGCAGATATCAAATCCTTATCTCATCTCCCAGGCGCAGTTCATAGCCTGCCACAACACCTCGTTCCTCGAGAAATACGACATGCTTGCAAATGCCGAAGAAGGCGCAGTGTTCCTTCTCACCACGTCAGACACCAAAGACACCGTGTGGGATAAGCTGCCCGGAGAGGTTCAGGAAAATCTGATTAAAAAGAAGATGAAGTTCTATATAATAGACGCAATCGCCTTAGCGGAAGAACTTGGTCTCGGCTCAAGAATAAACATGATAATGCAGACCGCCTTTTTCGTCATCTCTAACGTCATACCCAAAGACGAGGCCATTAACGCAATCAAGGCCGAAATCAAAAAGACGTACCAGAAGAAGGGCGATAAGGTCGTTAACATGAACTATGCGGCCGTTGACATAGCGCTGAAAAATATCGTCGAAGTCCCCATTCCGGCAAAGGCAACCAGCAAGGTGCAGATGCGCAAGGCAGTCTCCGACGACGCCCCGGAATTCGTGAAGAATGTAACGGCTACGATAATTCGCGGTAAAGGCGACTCACTTCCAGTCTCAGCTATTCCCGATGACGGCGTCTGGCCGACGGGAACTACGCAGTATGAAAAGAGGGCAATTGCGGTAAACGTCCCGATTTGGCAGCCTGAGGCCTGTATCCAGTGCGCCACGTGTTCTTTCGTATGTCCTCATGCGGCGATAAGGGTTAAGGCATATGGAGAATCCGACTTGGCCAAGGCACCGGCGAGTTTCAGATCGCTTAACGCCACAGGAAAGGAATTCGAGGGGATGAAGTTCACCGTCCAGGTTGCCTCTGAGGATTGCGTAGGCTGCGGGTCATGCGTTGAGGCATGTCCGGGACGCAAGAAGGACGCCGCAGGCAAGAGAACCGAAGAAAGGGCGATTAAAATGACCCCGCTTGGCGGAGTACGCGCCGCGGAGGCCGAAAACTATAAGTTCTTCCTATCGCTTCCAGAGTTAGACCAATCTAAGGTTAAACTTACGACAGTGAAAGGATCTCAGATGGTAAGGCCGTTGTTTGAATACTCCGGCTGCTGCGCTGGCTGCGGCGAGACCCCATATATAAAACTTCTCACACAGCTCTTTGGCGACCGCCTCTTTATTGGAAACGCTACAGGCTGTTCATCTATATATGGCGGTAACCTCCCCACAACACCATACACCAAGAGGGCAGACGGCAGAGGTCCGGCGTGGGGTAATTCCCTGTTCGAAGATAACGCCGAGTTTGCGCTTGGCATGAGGCAGACGGTGGATTATTTCACCAAGCAGGCAACAGAGCTGCTTGACCGCATTGCCCCTGCTCACGCCGGCTCTAAGGGTCTCATCGAGGAGCTTAAGAGTGCCGACCAGTCCTCTCAGGAGGGCATAGAGAAGCAGCGCGCGAGGGTCGATGAACTATTGAAGGCCATTGCGAACGATAACTCAGACGACGCGAAGATGCTGAGAACCTGTGCGAATTATCTCGTGAAGAAGAGCGTATGGGCACTAGGCGGCGACGGTTGGGGTTATGACATAGGGTACGGCGGAGTTGACCAGGTATTGGCCTCCGGTGAGAATATAAATATAATGATTCTGGACACCGAGGTGTATTCAAACACGGGTGGACAGATGTCAAAGTCAACCCAAAGGGGCGCAACGGCACAGTTTGCGGCGGCCGGTAAGTCAAACGCCAAGAAGCAGATAGGTCTGATAATGGCCACCTACGGCAACGTCTATGTTGCTCAGGCATGTTTTGGAGCGAACCCGTCACAGATAATAAAGGCGATGTTGGAGGCCGAGGCGCACAACGGCCCATCGTTAATAATCGCGTATTCACCGTGTATAGCGCACGGCGTCAATCTGACCAAGGCGGTCGATATAATGAAGGAAGCGGTAGCCTGCGGATATTGGCCGATATACAGGTACAATCCGGCCCTTGAGGCAGAGGGCAAAAGCCCGATGCAGATAGACTGCAAAGAGCCGAGCTTCAACATAGCCGATTATGCCTATTCCCAGACACGTTTTATGGCGCTGAAGTCATCGAATCCTGAAAGGGCGGCCATGCTCATGAAGGAAAACGTACAAGACGCCAGAAGAAGATGGGAAGTCCTGAAACACTGGGCAAGCTGGACACCGGCAGCACAACAGTAACAATTAATTAACCATTAAAAAGGGACACGGGCTTGCTGAGGCCGTGTCCCTTTAATATTATTATAGGTATCGCGTGGGCGGTAAACAAGGACAGCGAGGCCCATAACAGTTGACAATATTAAACAAATCAGATACACTTATCATATCGGGGTGCTTTGATATGGCAAATACAAAAAGAAAAGACCAGCTCATCGGCAAGATCGTAACGGCAAGGGCTGTCGGCATTGCCAACGGTGTTATGTTGCTTGAAGACGAAGACGGGAATAAGATACGTGTTTATCCCTACGACGCTGACGATGATTCGCCTTTTGCTGATTTAACTCTTAAATATGAAAAAGGCAGACAATATGAAGTATTTATAAATCGATTGTCTGGCAATGGAAGACATTACTACGGGAGCACGATTCTTGCGGCTAACGATCTATGGAACCAAAGACCTTTTCCTTATAAAACAGACGATATAGTAACAGGGCTTATAGTGCGTGTTTTTGAATTCGGGGCGATAGCCATGATTAAGGGCGGCATACAGGGATTTATTGATAGTAGCGATGTAACTAGTTCAGCTTATCAGGCCGCGAGTAATCTGTTTTATGTTGGTGATGAAGTAAAGGGAATGATAACGGAGATAAACCGTGATAGATTTCAGGTAGGAATTTGTATTTCGCGCTACAACGAAAGACGCGTATATCTTGATAAATTAATACGCTCTGAAGGTATCACAACATTAAAAGACGCAGTTACTAATAAGCACATAAGTATGTAGACATAAAATAATGATAAATGTTATAATAATGGATGAGAGAATTAGACGGCAGGAAAATAGATCATAAAACGTTAGAAGAAATAAGAATAAGGGCAGTCAAG
>JADFYO010000102.1 GCA_015233015.1 Nitrospirota bacterium
GCGTCCCTTGTGCCATAATATATTCACCTCGTTGGTGTTAGTTTTTTGTTCCACAAACTTATTCTAACATCCCGTTCCCACGGGTAACAACGAGGTTCCCTTCTTTTTTTGATGGTGAATCAGGGGCCGGTAATATGATAAACTATGCCATGATGAAGGGAAACATGATGAAGGAAAAAGGTTTTACACTCATCGAAGTCATGGCGGCAATCGCCATCCTTGCCATCGGGATTACCGCCCTGATTGAGCTATTTGGGGGTTCTCTGAGGTCTATCGGATACGCTGAAAACTATACAAAGGCCGCGGTTGCCGCCGAGGCCGAGCTTCGAAACACTCTAAGCGTCGAAAGCCTTAAAGAGGACTCATACACTAAGCGCCTCGATGGCGGCTATATCTGCGACATATCGATTAAAAATATTGAAACCAATAAGACAGACAATCTCCAATACGAGTTATTCTCTGTTACCCTTACAATAAACTGGACAGCGGGGCACAAATCAAAGAGTTTTACGCTGAAAACCCTTGCCGCGAGAAAGAAATCAAGCGTGGTCAGGACTTCCTGATGAGACATAAGAGCTGCGTAAGCGCTGGCAGTAAATCAGGCTTTACATTGCTGGAAGTTGTGATAGCTATTACGATTTTCTCTCTGATTGCCGTCATCATGGCCGTTACCGTTAAACTTTGTCTGAGAAGCGTTGAAAAAGGGGATAGAAAGGCCGAATCCACAGAGAGGCTGCGTTGCGTTGTGCGCATTATTTCCTCGCAGTTACAGTCATTTGTGCCGATGACGTACAGCGATAACGGGACTACGAAGAAATTATTTTATTTTAAAGGGGCTTCAGATAGTCTCGTGTTTGTGTCAAACGTCTCCGCGTGGGGCAGAGACAGGGGGATTGTTGCGGTTAAATATGATATAAACACCGATGGCGACCTTGTGGTAACCGAGTGGGATATGTTTAAAGACCAAAAGAGAAGCACCGTTTTAATGACAAATATGAAGGGTACATCGTTTAATTACACAATTCACAGACCTGAGGACATTAATTCTAAAACGGAGGCAGACGTCAATAAAACAGATTACTTGCCTGAGTATATTCAAATAAGCAGCCCCATCTTCGGAAGCGGCATAAATATTCCGGTTATGGCCAACACAATAATGCAATCTACGACATCGTCAAAGACGGCGCTGTTTGACCCGGAGATATTTCAATGAATATGGTGAACGATAAGCGCGGCTTTGCCCTGATGATGGTGTTATGGATAATGGCGATACTTATTGCCCTGTCGCTGTCGTTTTCATATATGTCGAAGATTTCCCTTCGCGGCACTCAAAACGCCAGGGATTTGACTAAGGCCGTGCTTTTGGCGGAGGCAGGCATAAACAGGGCTATTATTGAGCTGCAATACAAAAAAATGAAGCCGGACGACGTAGAGGCATGGAAGGCTGACGGGCAGTTAATGCCGATTGATTTTGGAGACGGTTCTTACATGGTGCGCATAATGCCTGTGACGGCAAGAGTTGACCTGAACACCGCAGACGAAAAACTCCTTCGCGGCCTGTTAAAGGCACTGAATATAGACTCTGACACCCAGGACATAATCGTCGATTCAATTCTGGACTGGAAGGACGAGGATGACCTTACACGGCTGCACGGGGCGGAAAGCGACTACTATATGTCGCTTGACCCCCCGTATAAGGCAAAGAACGGGAACTTCGACTCAATCGAGGAACTGCTGTTTGTAAGAGGCGTAACCCGTGAGATATTTTATGGCACAGACTCAAGTAAGGGTCTCAGGGAGTTCATCACGATTTACAGCAAGTCCGCGAAGGTTAACATAAACGCGGCGCCTATGGAGGTGCTCATGGCCATACCCGGTATAGGAGAGGAATATGCTAAGGCCATTATCGAATACAGGTCTAAAAGTGCGTTCAAAACCCTTGACGAGGTCAATGCGATAATCCCAGCCGCATATCAGACGGCGATGAATTATATTGATTTAAACGAAGGCGACGTATATACTATCGACTCAGTGGGTATTTTGAATAAGTCGAATATGGCGGCGGGGATAAAGGCGGTTGCCGGAGTTACAAGCGCAGACTATAAATGCTATTATTATAAGACCCCTGAGACCTATGACTTTGAGGCGGTAAAAAAAGAAAGTAATCAACCCAAAAAAGAGGTAATAACAAAGATAAAATAATATGGCCAATCTTACTTCATACGCGGGGCGTTTAATCAGGGCTGTTTCTCTGAACGGCAATTCCATCGATGGTTTTATATCTGCGGCAAAAGGGGTGCTCTTCTATTCCCCTTTCGAAAAGCTGTTTCGTACTCAGAAGTATCTCTCCATTGTGCTGGAGAGAAACGCCGCCTCGGCCTGTGTGATAAAAATGTCTTCGTCCGGGTCTAATAAGATTGTCCATAAGCACACTTTCGGGGATACGTGTCCCGGGCCGGAGGAGCTGGTCTCGTATTTGAGTTTAACCGCGGAAGGGACGTCCTCTCTTAAAACGATCTTAGGCGTACCTAAGGAATGGTGTGTGATAAAGACTGCCGAGTTTCCCGCGGCGGCCCTGGATAACATATCTGCGGCGATTTCCTATCAGATACCGGATTTGACCCCTTTCCCCACCGCCGATGTGTACTACGATTTCGGGATAATAAAACAGGAAGACGGTAAAGTCTTCGTAGTAATATATGCGGTCAAAAGACAGATGGCAGAGCCGTATCTGAAGGCACTTGGAGGAGGCGGCTTTAATGTATCGTCCCTGGTGCTTTCCCCCGCTTCTTTAATGAGTCTTTTAGGACAGGTTACGGCGCTTGCCGATACAATAATTCTTGTCAATCTCAGAGATACCCACGCGGAGCTGGTGAGAGCGGAGCTGGGAATAACTACGGCGGTATCTACCGTAAAACGCGGTACTTCCGATGAAATAACTGGCGGCATGGTTAAGGCAATAGAGGCAATGGGCGGCGCTGACGCCACAGTAGTTGTCAACTATCCTGATACGGACACAACGCCGGACATCGTGGCAGAGTTAAAGTTTGCCCGTACCTGCCATGATTTAAAGGAACTTCTGCCTGAGCTAAGCGACCCGGAATATTTGTCGGCCACGTCGGCGGTGCTTGCAGACGCAGGGAGAAAATCGAAAGTCATAAACATGCTTTCTCAGGGCGAGATGCAAAAAAAATCTCTGCCGCTTGCCCTTACCATTATCCTGTCAATAACCATCATAGTCCTGTTTACCTTTTCACTTTACATCCCTGTATGGAATGACGAGAAGACCATTGCCAATGTAGAGAAGCAGATAAAGGCGCTAAAGCCGGAGTATGAGAGGCTTACCGCCCTGCAAAAAGATACAAAGAAAATCGACGGCGATATGTCCATTCTAAACTCGATGATGTCTAAGAGGGTTCTGATGATGGAGCTGCTCAGAGAACTCACCGTAACGCTTCCTCAGGACACATGGATTGCCAGGCTTGTAGCTACAGAGAAAGACATCAACCTCGAGGGTTATGCCGTAAACGCCTCTGCACTGATAGGGATGCTCGAGAACTCGAAATCGTTCAAAGACGCGGGCACTGCCTCTACGACATTTAAGGACGCGAGAATGGGTAAAGAACGTTTCCAGATAAAGGCGGCGCTAAAGTAATGGGAAATAAGAAACTAAAGCTAATGCTTTCAATTGTGGGAGTGCTTGTGTTTCTGCTCACGTATGATTTCTTTTATAAAGGGCTGCAAGAGAGAAAAGAAGACCTTGAGCAAAACAAGGAAATGCGTATCAAGACCCTCAAAAAATATAAGACCGTAATTGCTCAAAAAGATGAAATCGAAAAAGGCGTCAAATCCAATAAAGACAGGGAAGACCAAATCAAGGCCATTACGGTAGAGGCAAAGACATCGGCCCTTGCCGCGGCGGATTTACAGAAGATAATCCAGCCAATTATCACGTCTGCCGGCGGGAGTATCATGAGGATGAATGTAAAACAGGCGGAGAACAAACCACCGTTTCAGGTAATAACCATAGAACTCGATACAAACCTGCCGTCTATCTCCGTATTAAACGAGACTATTTACGATATAGAGTCAAAAAAACCAATCTTTTTTATAAAGAAACTCGATGCCAGGGCGATAAACTTCATGAACCCGGTCGAAATAGCCGTTAACATGGAAATATACGCCATCATGAAGCAGCAGTAGGCTCATTTTAATGTGTCAAGAATAGCCTTTTGCCGGAGTTCAGAAGCCGCCAACGAGCGGCAGCTCAAATTCAATGATAAAGCATATGCGAGAAACAGGGGTGAAGGGGGATTATCCCCCTTCGTCTTTAATCATTAATTTACCCATATGATTGTAACTTAATCTTATTTCACCAACCTGAGTGGTTGGCAATAATCCCTATTGCAATCACCATCAGGCTGACAAGCATTATAACCCAATGAGACGCGGCGAGTTTGCGAAAGATCTTCTTTGTATCATGCTGGGCTGTGCCGCGAAACAGGAAGCTGAATATCTTAGCCTCAAAAAGCAGCATAAACACAAACATCGTCCATAATATGAGCATGAGTGTCGGGCCAATTCCCGACAATGAAAACAGGACATGCCAGCGGCCCTCAAGCTGCAGGAGCAGGACGCCCGTTATACCGGCAACGACGACGCTTGCCTTTGCTATCTTCGCAAAGCGGCGTTCAGTGCCCTGAAAGAATATTACCTTTTCCATAGAGTCTTCCATAGTCATTATAGTGGGAAACACTACGGTGGTTACGAACACCACTCCGCCAATCCATATTACAATGGACACTACATGTACTGCTATAAGTGCCGGTATCAAAATATACTACCTCCGCGGTCTGTTTAAGTTTATCAGGATTGGCCGTTTATAGTCAATCTGTTTTGGAATGAGTACCGGTAACAGCCTTCAAATCCCTGATTTTTATAATTATCAAAATGGCAATAAATATAATTTCCGATGATAACTGGTCGGGATGTTGCCACGATACATAATAGTTATAAAGGTGTTCGAGCGGCGCGAAATGTCCAGTGTACTGCGTTGGTCCAAGAAAAGGCCACAACAATATTTTCAAATCCAGAAAATCAAACATAAGATGCAGGAAATAATACAACGCGCCCAGATGGATAAATACTTTGTAATCAGGCCGGACTTTGGAGATGATTTTATACGAAAGCGCGTACAGGCCAAGCATCACCGTTAATGAGTGAAAATAGCCTCGTCCTGACATGCCGAATATGATTGCGATGGTTTTGTCGATAACGTCTGGGAGATACGACGCCGCAAACAGATAAACATTACTCATAGGCCGAAGTTTCAACAGCCTCTGAAAAACATAACTACATGGAAAATGTCCGGCAATCATCAATATTAATGATAAAGGTTTTCAACGGCATAGTCAAGCTCCCGGCGCAAATTTATGTCTTTAATGAGACACTTCATATGAAATTCACATGCACAGGCGGGTTCTTTAGTTTCCACAGATACCTGTTTATGGCGTCCATCCTGCAGTTAACCCTGCATTCATTTACGTCAAACACGGTCTCTATCCATTTTGCCGCCTTTTTTCTCGCGCTGCCTGTCCATATCTCTTTAAATGTGTTGTTGTGGATATTGCCGTAGAGGAATCTCTCGTCGGTCAGATGGTCAAGACATCCCCATATATTTCCCGCTGAGTCCATGTATGACCAGAACGGGTGGGCGAGGCAGCGGCAGTAGTTCCTTGCCTGTTCATCTTGTCTTATCATCGCGTTAGTTCTGAATATGATTTCAAATTTCTCTGTGACCGCCGCTGAAAGTTCAGCGGCAAGCGCCATGTAGCCGGAGTACATAATGTCTTTGTATCTGCTGGTACTACTCATCGGGTGCTGCGAATAGGGTTTTATCACCAGATAATCAGCCCCGGTATCTTTAATCCTCACAGCAAGCTCGATGGCCTCGTTGTGATTTTCTGGAAGCAGCAGCATCTGAACGCCTATTGTGCACTGATACCCGTTATCGTGTTTTATCCTAACGGCTGCGGCGATATTCCTAATAACCGTGTCGAAGTCTTCTGGCTTTGTGCGGTGAATCTTTGAATATGTCTCCTTTGTCCCGGCGTTCAGGCTTATCTTTATCCATTTAAGGTACGGCAGAGTTGAACCGGCTATTGCCTCTGTAAACAGCACCCCGTTTGAGGTAATGGCCGCGTCTATGGAACACTGTGCGGTATGCCTGATTATATCAGATATGTCTCTGTGCAAAAGTGGTTCGCCCTCGCCACAGTACATGATGCTCTTAAGTCCAAGTGAGGCCATCTCCTCAAGTCTTTCTCTGAGAATTCCAGCGTCGAGGAATCTTTTCTGATAGCCCATATAGTCAACGCCGCAAAAGACACACCTGTGGTTACATGTGCCGGAGGGGCTAATTTCCATATATATTGGATAGCACTCGCCGCTTTGCAGCCACTGGTTAAGGCGCGGGATGTGATATATCAACTTGTGGCTGTCAATTCCATATTTATCCATAGTGTTTAAAACCCCGATGGCGTTGCCAGTGGTACAATAGTTTTCAGGTCGAAATACATAAGTCTTGTATCATCGGTTTTATCTTTTTCAGATAGAAAATCGTAACCGTTCACCCGCTATTATAATGCTTGTGGAATCATTGGTATAGCAATGCCTTTACGATATGCTTCAACAACCGCAGCAAGGTAGTTCCACGTACTAATTTTTCTAATTTTGCATGTTCCGG
>JADFYO010000103.1 GCA_015233015.1 Nitrospirota bacterium
AGATATTCAGCGCATATCTAAGCGCGGGGAACGTATTAAATCAGGCGCAGTTAGGGTTATCGGCATGGCACGCGGGGACATCGTCAGTCAATGCGATGTTGAATCAGTTTTCGTTAGGGCTTGAGAAAGTGTTAGGCAAGGGCACCATCGGAGAGGGCCTTAAGGATATGGCCACCGCGGTGAAAGCACCGTTTACGGATTATATAAAGGGCGGAGAGCTGCTGGAGGAATTGGACAAGCCAGCGTTTTTAGACAATCCGGCGTTTACGGGTGAGGTTCGGGACATAGCGAGGGCGCTCATGGCCGGAGGCGGGGCAGCCCGTCAGGATATACTTTATCAAACGCAGATGGCCGACAAGATGAAAGAGGCGTTTCGGAATGGCAATGTTATAAGCGGCCTGTTGAAAGCACCCTTTGCCCTATTGGAGGGAATATCGGGGCCGATATTTGAAAAACTCGTACCGCGTCTGAAGCTGGGGGCGTTTTGGAAGTTGGCCGAAATGGAATTAAAGCGCAACCCGCAGTTGCTGGAAGACGGCAACAGAGAGCAATTACGCACCCTGATGGGTAAGGCATGGGACAGCATTGACAACCGTATGGGGCAGGTACGCTATGACAACATCTTCTGGAACAAGGTTTTTAAAGATTTACTCATGGCCTCAGTGCGATCGGTGGGTTGGACGGGGGGGACAATCAGAGAGATAGGCGGGGGCCTGATTGACGCGGGGAAGGCGGTTAACAGCCTAAGAAAAGGCGAACCGCTGACGCCCGATATGATGACCCACCGGATGGCCTATACTACATCGCTGGTGGTAATGACGGGAATCATGGGGGCGGTTACGCAGTTTTTGTTGACCGGCAAGGGGCCGGACAGCAGCTCGACACAAGCGGCCCTGACCGATTTATATTATCCCAAGACCGGCAACCTCGACGAATATGGCAATCCCGAAAGAATCAGTTACCCGACATACATGAAAGACATAGTCTCCTATGGAAAACACCCGTTTACAACGCTGACGAACAAGGTGCACCCGCTGTTGTCCCTGATATCGGACATGCTGAATAACAAGGACTTCTACGGCAAGAAGGTGTACAACGAAGGCGACCCTCTCACGCGGAAGGCGATAGACATAGCCAAGCACGCGGGACTGGCGTTCGAGCCGTTTGCCAGCAGGGGAATCCGGCGCAACATTCAATTAAACGAGGGCCGGATAAACGAAAAGACCTTCTGGCCGTTTATTGGACTTACACCGGCACCGGCAAATATCAGCAAAACGCCAGCGCAAAAGGCGATGGATGAGGAACGGGCGGGGAAGGCCCAGGCCGGTGGACGCAGCACACAAGACCAGGCGAAGGTTGACGTAAAACTTCAGATAGAGCGGCTGATGAGAAAAGACCCTCCTGCCGGGCAGCAGCTGCTCAAAGAGAATCTAAGCAAGTTCTCACCGCGGGAGATACAGAACATCCAGATGTCGAAGGGCATCGCGCCCTATACGGCGGCGTTTAAGCATCTGCCGGTAGAGGACGCGTTGAGAGTTTACGACCTTGGGACACCGAAAGAGAAAGAGGAATTCAGGCCGCTGCTTGGAAAAAAGCTGATGAGCCTGCCGCAATTATCAGCGGACAGAATGGCCGCAGTTTTAGCGCAGTTGAAGAGTCTTGGGGTGGTGAAGTGATTGACAACTTTTCTACTTTATGATACTGTAAAGGTATGGCTATACTTGATATTGAACTAAGTTATTTTAAAGAGAACCTTGACGAATGGCTTAAATACTACGAGGGACAACACGCGCTCATTAAGGAAAATAAGCTGATAAAGACATTCACGACATTCGATGAGGCATATGACGAGGGTGTTAGAAGGTTTGGTAGATTACCATTTCTCGTAAAAGAAATAGTGAAAAATGAACCCCCTTATGGTATGCCGGCATTAACATTAGGTTTAATTCGTGCCCACTCATAATATTCTCTCCGACCAGCACTTAGACAACATAACGCCGCCTGATTTGTTATGGGTTCGTGGGCCTCTAATCGCTGTAAGAATAGAAATACCTTTGAGCCTTGAAAAGTCGTTAATTCAAGACAATATATCTGTTCCACAACCTATTACAGGGTGGGGATTGATAGATACAGGAGCAATTGCAACTGCTGTCGATATAAATGTAATAGAATCTCTCGAGTTAGTGCCAGTAGACCGCGGGATAGTTCTTACACCACAGGGAAGCGCCGAACAAGATAAATTCTCGCTGAGAATAATGCTTACTGGCTTAACCACAATGAATGCCCCAAAAGTATTTGGAAGCAAGCTGAAAGAACATGGCGTCATTGCTTTGATAGGACGTGATATATTAAAGCACTGTGTTTTGGTTTACAATGGAACAACCGGAAGCTGTTCCTTATCACTATAAACCCCTAAGATTCACCTCATCCCTTCTGAACGCCAGGTCGAATTAACCCGCATTATTACGGCATTTTTCGTACAATGAATCTAAAGTAGAGAAAAATAGAATGAAACCGTCCCCGCCACTTAGGAAACACGGGCGTTTATGAAGGAAATCGAGGCCGCAAAAGGTCAAAAATAGATAAAAATAGAATGAAAATATATCCGCTGGTTTTAGGGGAGGGGACGGCGAAAACACACCGGAGAACTCCAGCGCATTCCCGCCGCCCAATGTTTATGACAAACAAACGAACGAGTTTATTATATCAAAACAGGGTGGGATTTTCAAATTTCTCGTGAATATGTAAGATTTTATAAGCGACGGGGATTTCTTGTATGGTCTCCACAGAAACATCAACGACATATATCAGACGGAATAAGTTCTTAGTGTCTTGAATAATATCCACCTTCATTTCGTCGTAGGCAAAGACAATTTTTAATGGTGATACTCTCTATAATAGCCCTGTCACCTACGACTGTAGATGGCTCATTACGTGCTTGATACATGCGTAAAAAAACCTTTTGATATATCTTATGTTCAGGTTCTTTAAGTTGTTGCAGTTCCCGTGCTATAGCGTTTTGAATGGCGTTGGCTTCAAGAGAATTAATATGAACATGGACATCACCGGCATTTTGAAATATCATCTGTGAGGCAATGTCTTTAGCTACCGGATTAATGATTTTACTAAAGTTGTTATAGTCTGTCTTGTCAAGCGCGGTCTTTTCCTTAGTCCTTCCTGTAAAATAATCAAATACTTTTTTTATGTACTTGCTGAAATCAATTAGCGCAACGGCGTTCGGAATGACCGGCAATACAGGCAAGACATAAGGCGAATACTCCATCAATACCGCAATGATACTACCAGCTTTAATTTCCTTAATGTATAGTTTTAAGTCCCGGCAATCATTTATAGACAGGAGAAATCTTTTGTATTGATTACCCAGACATAGCAGTGATTCCGTCAAATCAATCAACTCTACAGGTTGGCTATTTTGGATAGTAACTGTTAACTCGGTTTCGTTAGTCATTAGGGTTATTATATCACTAACTCCGGAGACGATGACAAGGCCCTAAGAAAAGGAGAGGGCGACGTTTGGAGCGCCGCCCAATGTCAGACCCATGCGGGTCATCGTGGCAGGGAGAACGAGCAATTCAAGCGGCCATAATTATTATAGTATTATTGTCTGGAACGATGTGAGGCCGCAGTTGTAATACTATCGAGGTTATGAGAGTGAGGCGTCAGGGCGATGTGACAGAGATTTTTGAAGGATAGATGACGGCGAACATGGTCAATGAGGCAGTCGAAAGGGTAATTAAGCGGCCTGAGAATCTGCCTGAAGAACCGCATTACATATGGGCGGGGGTTCGATACCCCCCGTGCCTACCATAGTTTCGGCTCTATAAATAGGCGCCACATATCCTATGACGCTGAGATAATCATGCATCGATATTTTGAGTCCATCAAGGATCTTGATAAGGTTGTTAAATAAGACATCATGCGCCCCATCTTCAATAAGCCTAATTTGAGTATGGGACATTCCAGACTTTATAGCGAGTTCCCTCAGACTTAGCCCTTGCCTCATTCTATTGAGCTTTATAAATTCATTTCCTTTCATAACATCCTCCTTTGTTGTGTTATATAATAATTACATCGTCACATCCGTGTATGTATAATACATTCTCCTAATCATCATGTAAAGAGGAAAGAACACGAGGAATTATGATTGACAGTGGACTAAAATTCTTATATTCCGCTTGACATATTTATAATAGCTGGAATAAAGTATTTCCATTAGTAGATAGGAGGGTAGACGTTGAAAGTCAATGATAACGAAAGGAAGACGATAACGAATCCAGACTACCATGGGCCGATTGAAATAAACAACGGTACCGACCACAAAAAAAAGGGAATACCAGTCGGATTAATGATAGATGACTATGAATCCCTAATATCCCCATTTAAAATGAAGGATGAAGGGAATTTTACGATGTTCGACAATGATATCCTTACGGGGTTGCCAATAAGCAAGATAAGATTCGAAACTCACCGCGTATTATACGCCAATCACGGTTTTCATTTGCTCTTGCCAAAGTACTTCGAGAAACGTCACCTTGAATACCCATGTGGTATAGCTTATTTTGTTGAACGCGAAGACAAGCTTCTATGTCCCTCAAACTTTCCCTATATGTAAGCTGGGCAAACACCATAGTCAAATACTGGCTTAGACATGAAAAGGTCTGAACCTTGTAATTACCTTGGTAACGATTTACACACTTCCTAAATTCATGCATCGACAAATAACTCATCAGTTGAGAAAATATCATCTTTCCTGTATACATTGGTCTCTCCTCCTGTAACTTGCGTTGTTGGCTGACCATAGTATAACGGAAAATTCAAGTCGATTACAGTCTTTATATCCTCTATCACCATGATTTTATTGTGTTTTTAGCAAATTCTCATTTCAACAACGGGACACCAGTGATAGCAAATGCCTTTTTTTAACCGTTTAACGGCCTTGTTATGACTAAGTCAAGGATTTTTCTTAGTCAAAGCGTCAAATGTCTGACACTATGGGGAATGTCAGGGGCGAGGGGGTTGTCTGTAAATATTGCCGTATTGCTTGCAAAAAATTCATAGAATGAGATAGCCTTCATGTGAGAATGAGTATTTTCAGTTGATTGACCTTGAACGAAGGAAACTTGAAAAGGTAGGCGTTAGCGCGGTATGATCAGGGATTGAAGTATTCCATACTACCCGAAGGGCGGGACGGCATGACTAAATAAAGGGACATCCTCTTTAACATATCCATGTCGTTGGTGCTCTGGATTTCCATGTGCAGAAGGCTGCCATCAGGAAGTTCTATGAGTAAATCCATCTCATTTAGTTGAATAATTGGAAGCTGTATATCGAGAAACTTTCCATCTTCATACCCTGTGAGAATCTTAAGAAACTTAACAGGTATGTCCTTTAGCAAGTCCTTGAGCGTCAAATCAAATTTTTTATGCATTTTACCTCACATACGAATGAAATATACTGATAGCGTAACACAAATGGTGCTGACAATGTTGAGTCGACCGAGGGAGCTTCCCCCTCAGCCGCTCGCAGAACCGTGCGTGAGTCTCTCAACTCACACGGCTCTTGTTATTCAGTCATTTCCATACCATTGCTGCCAGTGAACAAACAGGCGAGATTCTTCACGAGCTCTATTACCAATCCAGCGAATGCTCCATCTCTTATGACGATGAAGTTTCTTATATTTTCGGCGTGCCCAATACGCAAGGGCAAGGTCGAAATGTCGAAAAACACCCCAAACAGCCGCTGGATAGAAACTTCCAAAGTAGTTCCACCATCCAGTCAGTACTGCATTGTACTTCTCCGAGAACTCCTGAAGCGTCCCCGGTGTTTGGTGCGGAAGCCGCCAACTTCGTATCTGCTGACGCATTCGCACTTGTGCTTTTCGACTTGCACCCGGCAAAAAGCTCGTAAACAACTCTCCATCGCCATTTTGAGAGCTTCGAGGTTGAAATGTGAAGCCCAGAAAGGTGAACTGTACTGTTGGACGCCTATTGCTGTCCTTGCAGTAGACTATCTTTGTTTTGTCTTTGTGAAGTTCCAGCCCACATTGCGCAAAACGCTCCGCAATCTGCTCCTTCACCCACTTTGCCTGCTGCTCTGTACGGCAGTGTACTACTGCATCGTCAGCATATCTGGCAAACTGACAGCCGGGTATTGACCTTCGCATACACTTGTCGAATGCGTAGTGCATGTAAAGATTCATGAGCAACGGACTAACGACACCACCTTGTGGCGTACCGCAGTTGCGTTCACGTAACACTCCATTAGCGTCTAACGACGGCGACTTCAGCCATCGCTCAACGTATAGCAGTACCCACTTGCTGTCAGTATGTTTCCTTAGTGCCTTCATCAGCAAATCGTGTTGCAGGTTGTCAAAGGCTCCCTTAATGTCATCAACTACCCAGTTGTACTTCCAACACCGCCTTCTCGTCACTGATACTGCGTCCTTTGCCGATTTCCCAGGACGATAACCATAGGAATCCTCATCGAATTGCGGTATTGATGGAGTATTCGCCTTATGTCTTGCCTGTATTGCCGGTCATTCCGAACGCCGTTGCGCTAATTGATTTCAGCAAGTACATAAAAAAAGTATTTGATTATTTTACAGGAAGGACTA
>JADFYO010000104.1 GCA_015233015.1 Nitrospirota bacterium
AGCGTCCCTTGTGCCATAATATATTCACCTCGTTGGTGTTAGTTTTTTGTTCCACAAACTTATTCTAACATCCCGTTCCCACGGGTAACAACGAGGTTCCCTTCTTTTTTTGATGGTGAATCAGGGCAGGGCGGGCGCGTTGCTAATCTAAATCGTTATGAACCGGTAGTCTTATCTGAAAGGTGCTGCCAGCACCCTCGGTGCTTTCAACGACTATATTGCCGTCGTGTTTTTTAACTATACCCAAGCTCGCTGACAACCCCAGTCCGGTTCCAGAGCCGACGGGCCTTGTCGTGAAAAACGGGTCGAATATCCTGTCACGAATTTCAGAGGGAATCCCCTCGCCCGTATCGCTTATCGATATCAGTATATGTCCATTTTCTTCAGAGGTTTTTACCCTAATCTCTCCTTCTCCCCCGATAGCCTGGCACGAGTTTATCAGTATATTCATAAATACCTGGTTTAGCTGCGAACTGTAACATTTAATTAACGGTATTGTGCCATAGTCCGTTATTATCGTAATTCTGTCCTTATATTCGTGGGTGAGCAGATTTATGGTTACGGCTATGGATTCGTTGATGTCAGTCTCCAATATTTCGGCCCTGTCCATTTTCGAATATGTCTTTAAATCCAGCATTATATTTTTAATTCTGTCAAGTCCGACCTTGGATCTTTCTATCATGTTTGCCGACCTTACTTTGATGTAATCGTATTTGCACGCCTTTTTTATCTCGTCCAGATCAGCCCTGACGCTCTCAGGTACATCGAATTCGTCGATAGTCTCGATTATTTTCACAAATGAGTTAACAAACTCCAGCAGATTATTCATATTTGATATTACAAAACCTAAGGGATTATTAATTTCATGTGCAATCCCCGCGGCAAGCTGTCCAAGTGACCTCATCTTTTCAGACTGTATCAGCTGCTCCTCGCTCTCTTTTAGATGAAGATTGGCAGACTGCAGCTCGTCAACCATTTCCTCAAGCCGCTTTTGGGACATATTCCTCTCTATCATCCCGGACAGGGCGTTAGCCACAGAGTTAAGATAATTCTCCGCCCCCTTGTCCCTGCAATATCCCTCCCTTATGACTATATTGATTAAACCCATAGGTTTGCCTCGCATCATAATAGGTACACAGAAGTGGCCGTGAGGGAGCATTTTAGAAAACCGTATCGTGTGGCGGTGGTCTATAGTATCGGCAAAGACTACTTACCCCAAGTCAATCGCCAGGCCGCAAAGACATTTCCCCGATTGTACAGAGGCGCAAGCCAGCAGCTCCTCATTGCTAACGCCGCGGCTCACTTTCATTTTAAGCATACCCGAAGGCTCATCATAAATAAATATGCTGCCAACTGACTGCAGGGAAAGACCGGGCAGCGACAAAATCAGGGATAGTATCCTGTCCAGCTGCTCCTCAAAAGGAATGTTTTCCATCGATATTTGTAGTATCGAGTGAAGTGTATAGAGAAAAAAGTGGTCCTGCTCAATTCTTTCAATAGTGTGTATGTAGTTGTTTAACGGCTGTTTTATTGAATCGGTCACATCTATAAATTGAACCCCGTAGTACCTGTCACTTTTCTCCTGTGCAATATTTTTTATCATTCCATGAACTTGCAGGTATTCGTTTGAGTGGTGTATCGATATCTGAATCAAAATAACCGATTCCGTATGGAAAGTACTGCAACCTTCAACCCCGAAATCCATAGAATGCGTTTCTTTTATCATGAGTTTACATCCACCCAGACTGATATTGATTATAGTCCCATCGAACGAGCTGCCGCCATGGATAACCTTCACCGGTAAAATACATTCCACTCTCTTGTGGCAGCGCATCGTGTACTCTACTATTGTTTCGGGATAGTCAATTATGATGAACTCTATGGGTTTTTCCACAATGCCGGTTATCATGGACCTGAAACTGTAAAATATTCCATTAAACAAAAATGTGGCAAACACGGCAGAGTTGTTTACTATAGGGCCTTTCCTGTCTGTCGCGATTATTTTCAGCACTATGAAATTGCCAATATCAATATCCAGTATCGATGTCTTTATCTTTACTGACATCCCAACAAGATTAACCTGCAGTGTCTGCCCTAATTTCAGGCAGGACATGTTGCCGCCAAGGAATTTCGGACTATCATCAGGCTGATTAGTATGCACCTCGTTCACAAAGGTGTTTTCAGCTGTTATCATATCCCCCCATTTTACGCTATTGCCTATATTGTATGATATGAATTACGTCCGCGCCTTCGCTTCCCAAAATAAAACACAGATACGCAGCACCAACGGCTATATATGAACACGAGGAAGTATTAAAAATCTATGAAAACTGAATCTGAATATTTTCTATACTAATACCATATGTGTTAATAGAAGTAATAAGATTTGAATCATCCTGAGCCTGTCGAAGGATTTCCGATTTATTGGAGATGCTAAATAAAGGAGCATCCTTCGACAAGCTCAGGATGATTCTATAGGCTCAGGATGATATTATTAACAGGATAATTGTTACTCAGAAGTCTGAAACTTTGTCTTACGCGCTGCAGTAGTTTGCCTCGTAGCTGCTGCATAGTGCCGTAATTGTCGGGTTTTCACCGCAGACCGGGCAGTCCAGATTTTTGGGGACTCTTACTTTTCGGAAGTTCGTCCTTAGTGCGTCGTATATCAGGAGAGTGTTTTTCAGGACATCGCCCTTGCCGAGGATGAGCTTTAAGACTTCCATCGCCTGCAGAGTGCCTATTATACCCGGCAGCACACCAAGCACCCCCCCTTCCTGGCATGACGGCACAAGTCCCTCCGGCGGCATCTCCTCAAATAGGCAGCGGTAACAGTGCCCTTCACCGGGGATTATTGTCGTCACTTGTCCTTCAAATCTCAGCACCGCACCGCTTGACAGCGGTTTATTGGCCAGCACACAGGCGTCGTTTACAAGATATCTGGTCGGGAAGTTATCGCTTCCATCTATCACAATGTCGTAGTCTTTTATGAAACCAAGGATGTTTTGAGGCGTCAGGCGGTCTTTTATCGCGATGATTTCCACGTCGGGGTTCAGGGCATTTAAAACGGCCTTTGCCGATTCCACCTTAGGCATTCCCACGGTCTTTGTGCTGTGAAGTATCTGGCGCTGAAGATTGCTCAAATCCACCACATCGTCGTCAACGATGGCAATCCTGCCAACCCCGGCCGCAGTAAGATAATAACTGATAGGGCAGCCAAGCCCGCCGGCCCCGATTAAAAACACCTTCGCCGAGGCAATCATCGCCTGTCCCTTGCCACCTACCTCCGGCAGTATGATGTGCCGACTATAGCGTATTATCTGGTCGTCGGTAAACTGGCCGCCGTTGAACTCCACCGCCGTTAATCCCTCTCTTTCCTTATCAGAATAATCCAATCGGTATCGTTTATTTTATCTACCGAAAGCACCCTCTGGCCGTGGTCCTGCATCGATTTCGGTATGCTTACAGACGCCTCGGGATAGTTGAGCAGTACTTCGAGTACCTCGCCCGTGTTCATCTGTTCGATAGCAAGTTTTGACCTTACAAACGTATATGGGCATTTCAGCCCCCTTATGTCTATCCTCTTGTCGGGTATTATCTCTTCCATGCTGAGAACACCTCCTCTTCAGCTGCTATTCTTTGCCTTCCACGCGAATGAACCTTGTCTTAGCCGCAATTACCGGCAGTGTATCTATCTCTTTGACGGCGTTTACGATGTCCCGTTCTTTTGCCCTGTGGGTAAGAACTACCAGCGGGACGGCCTCGCCCTCTCTTCTTTCCTTTTGTATGACGGCGGATATGCTGATATTGTGTGCCCCTAACACGCCGGAGATCTTTGACAGCACGCCCGGCCTGTCCAGAACAGTAAATCTGAAATAATACATCGTCTCTATGTCTAAACTGTCCTTTATCGTATATCCGCATGGGCCAGCGCTTAAAAATGAGCAGCACCGGCCTTTGCCCCTGCTGGCAATATCAATTATATCGCTCACCACGGCGCTACCCGTGGGCATATCCCCGGCGCCACGCCCGTAGTACATTGTCTCCCCTACGGCGTCCCCTATCACATAAACAGCGTTTAAGACATCATCTACCTTTGAGATAAGAGAGTCCTCCGGCAGCATCGTAGGATGGACACGCAACTCAATTTCGGAGTTCACCACCTTCGCTATCGCAAGCAGCTTTATCTTATAGCCAAGCTCCGAGGCATAGGCTATATCTTCTGGCGTTATGGCGGTTATACCTTCTTTATAAATCCTGTCGAAAGACAGCGGTATGCCGTATGACAGTGACGCCAGAAGCGTCAGCTTATGGGCAGTGTCGATGCCCTCAATATCCCACGTGGGGTCGTTCTCGGCGTAGCCCAGATCCTGGGCGTCTTCTAATACCTTTTCAAACGGCGCGCCCTCCCTTGTCATCCTCGTCAGTATATAATTAGACGTACCGTTTATTATTCCATAGATAGACAGGATGTTGTTTGCCACAAGCCCCTCGCGCATCACCTTTATTATAGGGATGCCGCCAGCTACGGCCGCCTCAAACCCTACGCTTTTGCCCTGAGCCTCCGCCTCTTTAAATATCTCATGGCCCTTTGTGGCCAGAAGGGCCTTATTGGCCGTCACGACGTGTTTACCCTGTTTGAGCGCGTCAAGCATGAATTTTTTTGCCGGCTGAATGCCGCCGACAAGCTCAACTACAACGTCAATAGAGGGGTCGTTTATAATCTCGTATGCGTCGGTCGTCAGCACACCGGGGGGAACTGCAACACCGCGGTCACGCACTATATCGAGGTCGGCGATACGCTTGAGAATGATCTTCTTACCCGTGCGTTTTTCTATCAGTGCGCCGTTTTGAAGGATTATCCGTGCAGTGCCGCTTCCTACTGTGCCGAACCCTATGATGCCGACATTTACTACGGCTTTACTCATTATGCAAGCAGCCTTTTGATGCCCTTTAAGGCCTGTCTTATCCTGTGTTCGTTTTCCACGATGGCAAATCTCACGTAGCCGTCGCCGCTTTCTCCGAACCCTATGCCCGGGGAAACGGCTACTTTGGCCTCTCTTATCAGGAGTTTACAAAACTCCAGCGAGCCAAGCGGCTTAAACTCATCGGGGATTTCAGCCCAGATGAACATAGTGGCCTTTGGGGCCGGCACATGCCATCCGGCGCGGTTGAGGCCGTCTATGAGAATGTTTCTCCTGCTTTCATGGATCTTACGAATCTCCTCTACTGGTTCCTGAGGTCCCCTGAGGGCCACTATGGATGCTATTTGAATGGGCTGGAACATGCCGTAATCGAGATAGCTTTTTATCTTTGTCAGTGCTCCGACTATTTCGCGGTTGCCGCAGCAAAAACCCACGCGCCATCCGGCCATCGAGTAGCTCTTTGACATCGAGAAAAACTCAACGCCTACGTCAATCGCCCCCTTTGCCTGGAGAAAACTCGGGGCCTTGTAATTATCGAATACCAAATCGGCATACGCCAAATCATGGATTACCATGAGGTCGTTTTCCTTTGCAAAGTCCACCACCTTCTGGAAAAAATCAATATCCACTACCTCGGTCGTAGGATTGTGGGGGAAGTTGATTATCAGGACTTTCGGCCTCGGCCATGTGTTTTTATATGCCTTTTCCATCTCATCAAAGAAATTAATACCGGGGCCGATGGGGATATTTCTCACCTGACCGCCCGCGATTATTACGCTGTAGGGGTGAATAGGATAGGCGGGGGTCGGCGTAAGGGCAACATCCTGCGGCTCAATCATTGCGAGTATCAGATGGCTAAGTCCCTCTTTACAGCCTATCGTGACAACCGCGTTTTCGTCCGGCGACAGACTGACGCCAAAGCGCCTGTCGTACCACTCGCAGATTGCCATCCTAAGTTGAGTTATCCCACGGGAGGCCGAATACATATGGTTTCTTGGGTTTTTCGCCGCCTCGCAGAGCTTATCGACGATGTGCGGAGGTGTGGGCATGTCGGGATTGCCCATCCCGAGGTCTATGATGTCCTCACCGCGCCGCCTTGCATCCATCTTCAGATTGTTCACAATGGCAAAGACATAGGGCGGCAGCCTCTTTATCCTGTTAAATTCAAACATGCCACTATTATACAACAATGATTTCATTTATGTAAATTATTTGTTATTTTTTTGCAGGGCAACCGGAGTTTTTACAGAGCAGCCGGAGTACCGAAGCCGCCAACGAGCGGCAGCCGGAATTCAGCAGATAAAGCATGTGCGAGAACAGGGGTGAAGGGGGATTATCCCCCTTCGTCTTTAATCTTTTAGTGCGTTCGCCAGCAATTCTCGGTGAAGTAAAAATGCAAGTAAGGAAGGGGGAAAAGAGAGGGAGTAAGAAATATTTTTCGCGCAGCGGGAGTATATACATATATATAGTCTAGATTTTTTTAATGATGTATGTTT
>JADFYO010000105.1 GCA_015233015.1 Nitrospirota bacterium
AGTGTAGGCTACTTTCTTTCAGAGCGAGTGGGGATAGCCGTTAATCATCAGGTGATACCGACACATCGATCAGTACTCCCTCTTCCCTTCGCTTTCCATGATTGACACAGTTTGTTAAACAGTCTCGATTTTTACAGCCATTTTTAATAGCGCAAGGAGTTTTAAGCTCATTTGGCACCAAGTATTTTTGTGCTCTTCAGAATGTGAATCCTCTGATAGTTCGGCAGCCTCAGCGACAAGCTCGTCAAACATGTCAAAAAACTCCTTCTCATATGACTTTATTGGGTCGAATCCTCTGACCGTTTCCATATTGACACCTCCATGAGGGTTGCTGCCCCCTTTTATAAGCCTTTAAAAGGCTGTTTAACTCGCCTTTTAAGGATTGAAAGCCGCTGCATTTCTGTTTCCATTTGTCTGCCCGTAAACATTCAAATTCGCCGATTTCCCTTTCATGTCTGTACACGCAGAGCATATTGCTTCCTCCTCCTTGCGGCCGATACCGCCGTTAGTATTGGCATATTATCAAGGGCTTTTTTCACCTTTCGGACGTCTCCCTTTGTCAAAAAGAGTATATCCGATACTCCAAAGCGCCCAAGAAAATGCCTCAACATCTTTTCCTTGTCAGCTGGCGTTGCAGCGTAACTGCGGGCCTTCCACATTGCCTCTATCATCCGCAGCTGCTTTGGCGTGGCCATGTAAGTATCGCGGCCGTCAAGACACTTATACTTGTCGCATTTTGAATGCTTCTTTTCCCATTTTATGTTCATTTTCAATGCGATGGTTTCAAGATGATCAATCAGACGCCCTGCCTCATGATAAGACATCCCCGTGCATGAGGTAACCCTGTCATAGCTATATTCCTTTACGAGAAACTCGTAAACTCCATCATCAACTCCTATTGCGCGTTGCAATGTCTTTATCTTCTTGATCTGTCCGGCAGTTATACCGTTTACCCCTGTTCCTTTTTTGCAGACCTTGCCACAGTTTGCCATGTTTATCCTCCTTTACTAATTTCTTACCGCACATTTCTCGCAAGCCTTGTATAGCCTGAGCGTCTCAGGGTTGCTTGCCTTCATGCCGATGGTTTTAGCCATTTGCCACGTCTCAATGCACTTGGCCGGAGAGATAACGCCTTTGATCGGACAAATAACCTGCCCGTTGTTGCCGTATATGCTCATGACGCGTGCCTCGACGTTAGCGAGATTCCCATTATATTTGCCGTTTAGTACTAGTGATATGACCGTCCTCGAATAACCTAATTCTGTTCCGACCGCCTTTGAGCCTTTCTCTTTCACCGCACGGCGTAATATCTCTTTCCACATATCAGACACTTGTACCTCCGGGACGCTTCCAGTTTTGCTTAAGCTCTTCAAGACTATTTACTTTCATCTTAATTGTTGGGACGTTTATTATTTCTTCAGTTTTCGGTGTTGGTTCGGGCAGTTTTGAGTTGTCTTTTGCCCAGTATTCCTTTGTATTCGGGTCGTAGAGAAAGTTCATGCCCTTTTGAACAGGCGCTTCCAGCCCAGTATTTTTTACAAGCCGATAGACATTTTGCTTTCCGATGCCTGTATCCCGTTTTCTTGTCCCGACTTTTTTGATATATCCGGCCTGCTCAAGGCAATAGAGCCAATGCTTGATATTGCTTGATCCGGCCTCGGCCAATGTTGCCAGCTCACACATGGTGAACATCTTCCCTATCCGCATTATCCGCCATGCACGCAGGCGGGCGGTGTTTTTACGCCGCTTATTTATCACGTTTATTGGCCTTTTTATCTATTGCTTGTACATCAAGCAGTTCGATTTCTTTTTTTGAGTTATTCTTAGCATAACTTTCCATTCTGTATATCCAGAGAATTAACCGGCGAAAGCGATTTGCGTCTTTATGGATAAACGCCGCGGCTTCCGGCGTTACCGCGACCTCGCACATTTGCTCAATTATGGTCGTGACATCCTCTCTGGACAATGGAGTAAACTCCAAAACCACCGAAAACCGGTCATATAGATGTTTGTATTTCTCCATCTTTTTACGGGCATCACCCATGCCGATAAAGACTAATGGTGTATCAGTCTGATCGTGGATGTCCCGCAAAGTCTCTATTACGCGGCTGTCATGGGCGAGGTAGTCAACCTCATCGACAAATATCGTGCGCGGCCTATCCATCAGCATACTGATACACTGCCGGTATAAATCCGATATGCGATTCGCCGGAGACTGACCAAGCTCCGCAACGATTTCCTCAAGCAGCCACCGGCCTGTCATTAGTTTTTTCGTGCGAATAAATACGCCGTCGTTCTGGCCTATCCACCACATAATCGTCTGCGTTTTGCCAAGGCCCGGCTCACCATAAACCAGGGCCATGCCGGGGATTCCTGTTTGTCTTGAGTGCAGGCGGGACATTGCGGCGGCGAAGTCCATTACATTTTTAGTCCTTGCAAATACCTTTCGCATATGATATACTCCCTCAGCTTTACAGTTGTGATGGGGCTGCTTCCAGGGCAGCCCTTTCCTCTTTCTAACCTTGCTTTTCAAAATATCTAAACAACATGTCGTATGTGTCTGAACTCTCAAAATCTCTTTTAAATATCATGTCTTCTTCTATCTGGAATCCATATTTCAGGTGCCAGCTATACCGCTCATGTGCCTCGTCAAAGTCCGGCCTGATCAGCGGCGCCTCTGGCGTCTCTAAAGTGTCGTTAAGATAATCCTCTGCCGCTACCGCCTCATCAGGGATGGTTCTGTCACCGAAATCGTCACCTGATATGCCGAGTTGCTTTGCCGACTGATATGGTATTGCGGCAGGACGATTTGCTATATCGCTGCCCCAGCCGGGCGCTGTATCTTTACCGCCGGAGATGATGCCACGGACGGCTTTGCGTGTGTCCTTACTTAGTCTGCGCTGTTGAGCAAGGCGGAATTTAAGCTCTTCCATATCCCCTGCGTCCCCAAGCGCGGCAGCCATCGGATGTGTCAAATCATACCGCTGCGCTATGCCAAGATATGTGCCGTCGGGACGATATACCTTGATGTAGCTGAGGTCAGAGAAGCTGTATTTTATTAGAGCCTGTTTCGTCAGACCGTGTAATTCCTCGTTATAGTATTCGGCATTCAGAAATCTGATGCCCTGGCGGCCGATTTGTCTGATTACAGAGTCCATCATCAAATCATCAAGGTCGGCAAGGTTGACGCCCATGCCACGACCGGCACTGAATACCTCACCGATTGTCTTGCCTTTGACGTGCGGGCATTCCTGAGCGCGGTGATACTTGAGCCATGGCTCTATCATCTGGACAGCCTCTTCTATCGTCGGCACATAGGTTTGATGCAGCGCCTTGTGAAACTTTTCGTTTCTCAGGAGGTGCGCCGGCTTGTTTGCTATTGAATTGCCAACATAGCTTGGAGTTAATTTTTCAAATGATTCCGTAAATTCCCCGAAAAACCGCTCAATCAGTTTCGACTGCGCGTTATACGGCTTCGCATAGACCGGTTTTATGGCTAATCTCTGGAATAATCCCGTAAGGCCAGACTCGTTGAAGTCCTTAGTGCCGGTAAAGAACCTTGCCCGAAATGCCTTGCCATTGTCCTGATACGAGACCTTCGGCGTGCGGCCTAATCTTATAATTGCGTTACGCATGGCCGAGGCTATACACTGCGTATTTTCCTCGATTTTTATTTCGTAACCGGCTAAATCGTATGATTTCCAGTCGAGATAGCCGACCAGCGTGGCGCGGCAGGGTTTGCCTGTTATTGGATTGATAATCTGGAAATTAAGCGTGTGGCCATCGGCAATAAAGACATCGCCGACTTCGAGTTGTGAGACGTCGCGGATGATATATCGCTCAACCTTGTCTTTCAGTGCCTTTTCACCTTCGCGGGAGAGTACCCAGATATCGTAATTATCCTTTTTAAACCATTCAGCCCAGCGGCGGAATTTTATTGACGCCGACGGGGATTCTTTGCCGTTTTGTGCCAGGTAAAATTTGGTAAGGTTTGTTGCTGTGCCTATTGTGATTTTCCCTGAATAGAGTAATTGTTTTTGGAATACCGCCTTTTCATCAGGCGTGAGGCCCGGTTCGCCTTCGCCGTATGACCAGCCCGGCAGCAGATTTTGCCAATCACCGGAATTTACGCCGTCATTCAGTAATTTAGCCCAGCTGTAGAGTGTACGGACGCTAACCTTTCCGATGATGTTGAAGACGTTGTAAAGGATTAAGCCCGATGAATACAAGGCAAGGAATCTTTTATCAGTCTCAGCGCGGTCATTGCTCTCTGCCCTGTATTTTTGCCATGCTGACAACAAATCGAGGCGGGCAAGTGCAATTTTACGGGCTTCAGGGTGAGCGTTCGAATTAGAGGAGGGGCGGCAGCATGGCAACCGCCGCCCTGTCACGCGCGCACCGTCGCCGGTCTGGGCAACCGGTTTTTGCCGCTTTGTGATTTCTATAACTTGTCCAGTTGTCATTGTTCTATCTTTTGCCCTGTATAATCTTCCCAGCGCTGCTCAAATCGCCAGAAGCGATCCATCATGCGGGCGTGCAGGCCCACAACCTGAGCCTGCATGTTATCGTCGCCGATAACACGCGCGTCAAAGGCTATCGAACTCAGGTAATTATCGAGCTTCTGGAATGTGTTCTCGATTTCCGTGAGCATATCAGACGCCCAAGAGGCGTCGGGGCCATTGGGAACCATAAGCCGGAATCCGTCGATTTCTTGCCGGAGCAGCTTATTATCCTGTATTGCCTGATCTAATTCAGGATTTTGGTCTTGTTTTTTTGTTAGTTTTTTGATTAATGCCTTGAATTCATTGACGGAAAGCCCGTCATATTCCTCAAGTGCCTGGCCGTTTATGCCCTTTTCCTCGATTTCCTTGATGGATTCGTCCGAGTAGCTCTCAAGAAGCGCTATTGCCTTTGACCAGTTTGCCTCAGCGAATTGCCGGAGTTTTGGAAGCTCCATACATTTCTTAGCAAATACCATATAGTTACAAGCCGTGCTTTTTGACATGCCGCTGAATTCTGCATTCAAAATTTCTATAAACTTATTGAATGATTCGTTTTCTTTTATTTCCAACAATAAACAACCTAAAGGAAAACGTATGTTCACCTCTTGCCTTAAGTACCATTTTATTTGTTGTACTCGGAGATTCAAATCGTAGGGCTGATTAAGACCATACGGTGACAACATCTCTGTTGTCGTTAACAAAACATCATCTTTGCCAGTCGTCATAAAATCCTCCCTTATCTACTCCAAACGTTTGGAGCAAACAATATGTTATATGTTAGTGTTTACCGATTAAAATATATCTCGTTTTATTTACTCCAAACGTTTGGATAAATCATTCTTTATCTACCACGACTTTGAGTAACGTTAAATGTTTTGTTTTTTCTGCCCTGATTTCTTTCTCTTTCTCATCAAGCCGCTGAACTTCAGCTCTTAGGGCCTCTTTGCCCGGCATTGCAAACAGGCCGCATTTACGGCTTATTGTCTCAATTGCCCGTCTTTGGTTTGTAGCAATAATGAATGCGGGCAGGTACTTTGACGGCATTGAGTGCGGATGGCTTACGGCTGTCCAGTTATTGAGGTTTGATAGAGTGATTTCGTCGCCCGTGAGGTCTGTCATTCGGGCGGCTACAGCGGCGCGGGATAATTCACGGCCTCGTTCGTCCACTGCGTGTTTAATGTCGTCAGCGATGGCCGCCTTCAGCTCTTTATCGACATCGAGGCTGCACTTGGGGACACCGAACGTCTCGCGTCTTTGCTGCTCTTCGAGCCACTGAAACAGCGGCATTGTTGTCTTGGGTGTTTTTTTACTCATTTATCTTTTCTTTTTTCTCTCATCATTAGTTTTATGAGGCGGCCTGATACCAGACCGCCTTCAATTCTTGTTGCGCCGTTAATCAGTCACCAACGGTGTCGTCGCCTGCGTCTTCAGCGTCTTGAGGCTCATCGGCGGCGGCTTCAGTGTCATCTGCCGGTGCTTCGACTGCTGTTGGTTCGGCTACTCCCTGTTCCGATGTTTCTTGTGCGTCGGCTGTGCCATCTGTGGCTTCGGTAGTGGTGTCGGGTGCTTCGCTTTCTGTCATGTTATATCTCCTGAATATTGATTATCCCGTGCCTTGATGGACGGGTTATTGCCCTATTCACTTTCTGAAGGTGAGTGAGTTTGGTATCGGCTCATCGCGATAGCACACAATTGAGGTAAGCTGGAAAAAGTGGACACCAAAATAGAGTAAAATAAGAAACTCAATGGAGGTGTCAGATGGAAAGGATCCCGAATGGGAAGTACACGAAGGAGTTCAGAGAGGAAGCGGCAAAATTAG
>JADFYO010000106.1 GCA_015233015.1 Nitrospirota bacterium
CTAATTTTGCCGCTTCCTCTCTGAACTCCTTCGTGTACTTCCCATTCGGGATCCTTTCCATCTGACACCTCCATTGAGTTTCTTATTTTACTCTATTTTGGTGTCCACTTTTTCCAGCTTACCTCACGGCACATCCCGCAGCCTGCCTACGTACAAACCCTCATCTATCCAATACTCTAAGATTAAATTCCTTAACATCGCTGTTTAATCTCCTTTTATCCCGCCCCTGATATCAATCCCTTTTTTGTGGCGAGGTTATTTTTCCTTTTTCTACCATGTCTTACACCTCCGGCACATAAAAATCTTGTGGCGGCAGTTCTTCGTTCGCCTGGTCTAAGGCACGGTTTCTTTGTATGCTTGCAATTGGGCCGGCTACAAATTCGTCAATAATCCTGGCCCTTTTGTCTAATAGTACCAGAAATTTATTTTTCAGCTCATCGTCATATTTCCCTCGTTGTTTTATGGATATGACAAGTTTTTGATAAGCGTAGTCCAATGCCCTGTACTCCGCCAGCAGCGCCCTCGTTACTTTTATTTTGTCCTGATACTTCAGGATCGGCTTAATGATTGATAGAATTACAGCTATAACGCTGCATACTTGCCACGTGTAGTCGCCAAAATAAGTGTATTTAACAAACCACATTGAGGCAGCCGTAGATGATGTACTGACTGCAATAAATATATCCATCCACTTGTTTTTTCGCTCCGTCCAGGTCAACTGCTTCTCATAACGTAGGACATTCACCCTCACTGTCCTGTATTGCTCATACACATCCCACACGGGATTATTCATATTGCTGATAACGTCCATCTCCCCCTCCCGTTTTTTTTCGAGGTTACGTTTGTATGACCTGCGGCTATTCTAACAGATTCTATCATTTTTCAGATATGCTGTATTTGGAAATACTGCCTGCTTATATATCTTAATCTTTCTCCCCACTTATATTTATTAGCAATTTTAGTTTATAATCATATATATGCTGAAACGTGGCGATATAGCAACTGACGCAACGGTGCTTCTTTCGGACAGTAGTGAAACCGCCCTCAGCGGGCTGCTTCGTCAACACAATACGCTGCTTGTGTTTTTGCGGCACTTCGGGTGACCGTTTTGTAAGGATTTGGCTGTGCAGTTGCACAGAGAAAAAGACCGGTTCACGAGCCTCGGTATAACCATTTGCCTCGTCGGCATGGGTACGCCAAAACAGGCAGAGTCATTTCGTCAAAAACACGCGCCCTCTTTTACTATTATCTGCGACCCACATAAAATCCTCTATAAGACATACGGTCTTCATGCGGCAGGGATAACCGGCATAATATCGCCAAAGACTATTATCAGCGGCATCGGCGCATTGGGACGTGGACATCTGCCCGGCTTACCCTCCGGCGATATATTTCAATTGTCCGGTATATTTATCATAGACAAAAATATGGTTATACAATATGTCCACTACGCCAAAAATATTTCGGATAACCCTCCTGTCGATGAGATTATACGGGCAGCCCAATTAATAAGATAATATGAAAAAGAAGATTGCGATTATCGGGGCAGGCCCCGGTGGACTTGCCTCCGCGATGCTTCTTTTAAGCATGGATTACGATGTTGCCATATACGAAAAGGAAGCTGCCGTTGGCGGCAGAACCGGAAGATTCCTTCTTGGAGATTATATATTCGACATAGGGCCGACCTTTCTGATGCTCCCGCAGTATATGGAGGAAATCTTCAGGCTGTCAGGTAAGAATATCCATGACTACGTTGAAATCACGCCGCTTGACCCGTTATATAAACTAAGATTTGCCGATGGAACCGAGTTTTTTCCCTCACCGGATATGAATAAGACACTTGCTGAAATTAAACGGGCATTCCCCGGCGAGGCCGAAAACTATCTGAAACTCCGGCACGACGAACAATATAGGTTTAACAGGATAGAGCAGTGTTTTAAACGCCCCTATGACAGTTTTTTCGACTTTTTAAGGCCGGTATTTTTAGAAGCACTGCCGCAGATGGACATCCACAACAGCCTTCAAGGCAGGCTTGAAAAATATTTTACGAACGAAAAGATGCGCCTCGCAATGACATTCCAGACGAAATACATCGGGATGTCCCCGTGGCGCGCACCGTCCGCCTATTCGCTGATCTCCTTTATTGAGCATAAATGGGGCATTCATCACGTAACAGGCGGCCTGAACCAGCTCACGCTGGCAATGGCAAAGGTCGTCGAAGAGTACGGCGGTAAAATTCATACGTCAGCCAAAGTTAAGGGCATTCTGACAAGGGGGAAACAGGCCACGGGCATTGTCCTTGAGGACGGCAGGGAGATAGACGCAGACTATGTCATAATAAACGCCGACTTCTCCTACGCTATGTCAAATTTTCTGAAAGACAGGAGGAAAAAATACACAGACGCCGACCTGAAAAGACGCGAATACTCCTGCTCTACGTTCATGTTATACCTGGGCGTTAATAAGCAATACAATATCCCCCACCACAATTTGATCTTCGGAGAGCACTTTAAAGCATACATGGATGAGATAACGATGACAAGGCAACCCTCGCCAGCATCGCTGGTGTATATCCATAACCCCGCCGTTACAGACACTACGCTGGCCCCAAAGGGAAAATCCCCAATATATATCCTCGTGCCGGTTCCAAATAACAAGACATCCATAGACTGGGACAAGCTGAAGCCTGAGTTCAGGAGACAGGTTCTTGATTTTGTTGCTGCGAATACCGAAATCAAAGACATTGAACAATATATTGAAGAGGAGAAAATGATAACGCCGCAGGACTGGCAGCGGGATTTCAATGTCTATAACGGCGCCGTGTTTAATCTCAACCACGATTTGAACCAGATGTTTTACTTCAGGCCGCACAACAGGTCTGAGGAGTTGGCAAACTGCTACATCGCCGGAGGAGGGACGCATCCTGGGAGCGGGCTGCCGAATCTCTGCATCTCCTCGGTAATCACCGCTGAACTACTCATAAGGGATGACACCGGCAACCATCGATGGAGTTTCGATAATAAGATATACCTGTAATCTGCACCAGCAATAAACGGGAGCGGGACAGGATGTTTTATCAGCCATTATCTTCTTTTATTACACATATCAATGAGATAAACTGCCGTATTAATCATAGATTGACTAATCGATAATATTACACTTATATTAACATTGTGTTACATATTAGTAACAATATAATTATCGTATCTTATTAATATTATTGATTATTATGCTATTATTATATGTTAGACTATCGATAGAATATTATGATATATGTGGTATTAAGGTAACATTTATCACAGACAACCGCACTATTATTAATTTACTTATTATTGACAGTATTATTTAATAGTGCTATAGTAAGGCATAGTCGCATTCACTAATAAAATAAAAAAACAATGGAGGGCGCGATGAAAACAATCCATACCTTGTCTATGTTCATGTGTTTGCAGAGGCTGTTAAGGTGTTGCGGTATTTATTCTCTGTGCTTTCTTTTGCTGGCTGCGGCGGTATTCCTTCCGGGCAATGTGTGTTTCGCCGACACGCCTAACGCGTCTGCGTCTGCCTCTATCCCCTGGCTTGAACCAAGCTTTAACTACTTCTACAACGTAATGGACCGGTTTAATAACACATTCAATGTATATACGGACAACGACGAGGGCGGCAACCACTTCTATCCGTCGGGGTATATGGAATCAAATAAAAATTATGGAAACATCACGGTCAATTCCCAATGGACGACCAATTGTTACAGCGGGATCAGCTGTATCCAGGTCACAGACAAGTCAAATGTCTGGTCAGGCGTCTATTGGCAGGACCCCGAAAATAACTGGGGGAGTATGACCACCGGCGGATATAACCTTACAGGTGCCACTACAATAACTTTCTGGGCAAAAGGCCAAAACGGCGGCGAAGTAGTGTATTTTTTTGCCGGTGGAATTACGGACAACGCATATCCAGACACATTTACGGTAACACCAGTCCCTTACACGCTGTCAAACACTTGGCAGCAGTATTCACTTGATCTCTCGGGGAAGAACCTCACTCATGTCATCGGAGGGTTCGGGTGGTCAAGCAACTCCCCTGTGGTCTTTTACCTTGACGAGATTAAATACAATCTAGCCCGTCCCGACGATTTACGATTGCTTTTGAGCTATGAAGCCATACAGACCGGCGCGCCTGACAAGTACCTGAGAAACGTCAGCTTCACTTATGATAACGCCCTTGCCCTGATAGCGTTTCTCGCAAGGGGAAACACCGACGACCTTAGAAGGGCGAAAATCCTCAAGGATACCTTCTTATATGCCATGAGCAACGACAGAACTTATAAGGATGGCCGCCTGAGAAACGCATATATGTCCGGGGATATAAAAGACAGCAGCACCGGCTACACAAGGCTCCCGGGCTGGTGGGACAATACAGCAGGCAAATGGTACGAAGATGTAACTAACGACAGCACCTCCACAGGAAACATAGCATGGGTTATGATAGCGCTGCTTTCATATTATGATAAAACGGGTGATAATCAAACCCTTGCGGCAGCCGCTAACCTTGGCGACTGGATAGATAATAACACTAAAGACACCAGAAACGACAACAAATGCAGCGGCGGATATGTCGGCTACATGGGCGGCTATTCCGGATTTGACAACGCAGTCACCAAGTTGACATGGAAATCCGTCGAGCATAATATCGACTCCTATGTCGCGTTTACGCGGCTGTACAATATAACCGGCGTTCAGAAGTGGAAAGACAGGGCCGCAAACGCTAAAGCCTTCGTCGAGTCTATGTGGGACACTAGTGTAATGCACTACTGGACGGGAACCAATGACGATGGATGTACGCCAAACAAAACCAGTATTCCTGTAGATATTCACGCATGGTCGGTATTGGGTCTCAATGAGCACAGCGAAGGACTGCAATGGGTGCAGAACAACTGTGACCTGCAAAGCGACAATTTCACCGGCTTCGACTTTAATCAGGACAAGGATGGCATATGGTGGGAAGGTACGGCGCATATGACCCTGGCCTATATGAAAACCGGCGATACAACCCATGCACAGCAATATCTTAATCAACTCAGGCTGGCACAAACCACAGCCAAGAACAACAACGGCATGGGCACAGTTGCCGCCTCTCACGACAATGTTACGACTGGTTTCGATTGGACATACTATAACAGGGTCCATGTCGGGGCTACGGCGTGGCGTATATTTGCGGAATTGGGCTACAATCCTTACTGGGGGCAGACCTCAAGTTTGGTTCATACGCTTTATCCGGTTACAACGACTTCAGTCACCCCAGGACAGAAGCTTACCTTCTCTTTCTCTATAAAAAACAACGGGTCAACCGCAAACTCGTTTTACTTCTATGCCCTTATCGTTTCACCGAGTGGAAAGCAGACATATTTATATGCGTCGCCATATACCCTTGGTGCCGGGGCAACTGTGGGCAGCAACACTGCATCATTTACTGTGCCTTCCTCCGCAGAAACCGGTACGTCATATTATATGGAGACAATATTTGACTCGAATTACAACGTAATCAGCTACAAGTCGTTTCAATTCACCGTAACAGGCAGCACTCAACGGCCAATATCCACAGAGCAGGAGGATTGGAATTATTCGCTGAAATAGTCAGAAGGCAGAGCGCTTGTACGCATTGCCACTGAATATACAAGGGGGCGGCCTTAGTGCAGTCCCGAAATTATTAAATATGGTGTGCACGGCACACTAACAGGAGTGGAAAATGAACGTTTGGATTAAAAAATTTGATGTTGACATGCAGGTCAAGAGCAACGGCATAGAACTTGAGATTCGAAGCACAAACGGGGAAACACAAATTGGTGACTGTTACGCAACCCAAACGGGGCTAACATGGTGCAAAGGCAAAACAACAAAGCCTAAGGGTGTCAAAGTTTCATGGGATGACTTTGCAGTTATTTGTACTTCCGAAGATACGCTTAAAGCAGCACTGAGGGCAGCCAAACAAACCGCGCAATAAGCGGTTAGAAACGCGAGGGAAGGCCCGCGCAATCGCGAGTATCTTCTCAGGGGCGAGGGGTGGTGCTGACGTACCGCCCCTTTTTTCATATTGTGCAGGAATCTTAACTTTAGTTACTGAAAAAAAGACTCTATATGTGGTACACTTATTTAGGGATAAGTCAATGCATTAATAACTAAGTTATTAATCAGTACATAAGTAAGTGGACATATTTATAGCGCATATTGTAATTTTTTATGCATAAAAAAGCTGCGAATTATGTCTGGTAATTTCTGTAAAGAACGTAGGAAATACGAGACTTTATT
>JADFYO010000107.1 GCA_015233015.1 Nitrospirota bacterium
CTAATTTTGCCGCTTCCTCTCTGAACTCCTTCGTGTACTTCCCATTCGGGATCCTTTCCATCTGACACCTCCATTGAGTTTCTTATTTTACTCTATTTTGGTGTCCACTTTTTCCAGCTTACCTCAGCTCCCTAAAAAACATCTCTAATTCTACTTGATTTAGGGCTTATTAATCAAATTCAAAGGTCGTAGGCAATCAAATAATTAAGCTGATGTAATTCTTTCAGATAAAGATAATGGTTTTGACTAACGAATGACTACATGCTTATGGCGTTTAACATATGGTGGAGCTGAACGGGATCGAACCGTCGACCTCTTGAATGCCATTCAAGCGCTCTCCCAACTGAGCTACAGCCCCATATGTGCAACGTCTGTTAATATAATCAATCAATATGCCGTTTGTCAATATCGATTTTGCCACTGTCACAGCAAAGTAGAAATGTCCTAATTCTTAGCAAAATAGAAATGTCCTATCCGGTTAATAATCATAGTTCGGTGAGCAATTGGTTCTTTAGACAAGGAAAGCCAGGAGCTAAACACTTACTCCACGCTATGTGCCATGACCGGTATGTATAAGTTTGAAATTTAAAGGTTTAGCTGAGGTTTGCGGGGACTATCGGCACTCTCAGGGTTAGGATGCCGAAGGCCGGACTCGAACCGGCACGAGCGCGAAACCCGAGGGATTTTAAGTCCCTTGCGTCTACCAATTCCGCCACTCCGGCATAGAACTATTGTACTTGTTGTCATATCGTTTGGTCAATACGTAGTGATACTCATCCCGTAATATTTTTTTCAACTGTGATAGATTTTATTATTTTGGTCTTTGTATAATAAATCATGCCAACGACGCTGCCCATAGAGATATATGACCTGCTTGAAGCGAAGGTCGGCAAAGAATAAGCCCGTGAAGTGGGGAAAATCCTGACGGCCTCACTTGAGACAATCGAAAAAAAGGCTGAAACCGTTGCCGCCCAAATGAAAGTGGAGATCAAAGATGAACTCACTAAGGAGCTTGCCACTAAGGCCGATTTAGCCGAACTTAGGGCAGAGATAATTGGCGAGTTCAAAAGGGTTGACGGGGAGTTCAAAGTACTCAGGGCCGAGATGAAGGGAGAAAACAGGGCACTGCGTCTTGAGCAGAAGATAATATTCCTCATACTTGCCTCAATTATCCTCCTGACCAACACTAGGGCGCTTGAGCTGATAGCCAGGCTGTTTGGACTTGCGAAATAGCTGAACAATCCAGACCGCACCCCTTTCTTTCTTTTTTATACGATGCAGCATTGAATTTTGTAGCGCCATTCCCTCAATTACATCGTTGGTTTCTTCTGTTTTCTCCGTTTGCTTAACATATAGAATCATCCTGAGCCTGTCGAAGGATGAGAATAATTCTATAAATAACAGGCACTTACTGTCATTGTTAGCATAATAATAATGTTACCCTTACGTAACATAAATAAATATCATAAATATTATTAAATAAATTATTGACAAATAAAATATTATGTGTATATACTCCATAAGTGTTTTTTCAATCTATGGCGTTGAACTTTAGAAGCGTTTGAAATATAAGACGATACGTGTATTGTTGTTGGCTAAGGGAGGAAGTGTGATTGAATACATGTACCCAATGGAAGCAGGAATAGATTGTGACAGGATAGGGGGGATTATATTTTGATAAGAAAATTGGCTGAGTGGCCTGATTATCCAAGATGCCTTTCTGAAGCTTTTTTGGGAAAGGACTGTAATGGTCAAGCTGATGATCCTTCAATCGTAGGTCTTAAGATACCGAAATTGTTGATAGTAGGGGCCTCGCAGTTTCTTGAGCTGGAGTATGATGAGAAAGTACCGATAACTATATATGAATATAGGGCTGGAGACAAGAGCGATGCGAAGTCGATACTTCGAGAGGGTAACTGTGTTGAGTTCTGTGAATCAGTAAATGATTCTAACAGGATAGGTGATAATAAGAAGGTTGATAATCTAACAAAGGAATGTTCAGATGATAATAAGGAGATTGATAATCTAAAGAAGGAATGTATAAAGGACTATAAAGAAAGGGCTGCTTTATATTTAAGCAGCGATGCAAATGAAATAAGAGAAGGATGTATTATTGGATTACAAAGCATATTTTGCGGAATAAGGGTGTCAGAAAGGCTTGTCGGCGTCTGTGTTGCAGGCCGTTTTATTAAAAAAGGAGATAAGGGGAAAGTAAAGGAGAATTTGCTAAATTATTGTAAGAAATTAAATATAATGGAAGATGAAGAAGCGAGATATGTTAAATACGTAGAATCATTACCAGAATATGGTGAACCTATCATTAATGAATTGCGGGGTAAAATACAGGATATAGCAAAATTAGTAGAGACTATAGCCGAGAGTAGTTATCGCGCTTGCCTGGCAGCTAAAGAGACAGAATTCTTACGAAAAATCGGTAAAATGATATTTGAAAATCCAATTCCTGATAATTACATTGGCTTTAGAGATAGAATTAGAAATGTTTTGGAAGAAATAAGAAAGTTCTGCAGATTTAGTTATATTGTATTCTTTGGGAGTATTAACATTAATGATAATGTATTAGGAGTTGTAGCACAATCCGGCTTTGATGTTGATAATTTAGAGGTTCATTTTAATTGGAAGAAAGCTAATTTAGGTGATGATTTTGAGCCTAATGGAAAATTAGAGTTCGAACCTGAATTTATTGAAAAGATGAAAAGAGGTATAAGAGGTGAAGATCGTCATAAACTTGAGAATTTCTTATATACAATTCCTTTTAGATATACAAATGGTTATAAGGGAGCAATGGTGTTAGGGCCGACTAAAAGTCAAGTTAATGCTGGACTTGAACATTCTTTTTTCCATAGACTTTGCCACAACACTGGATTAAGGATATTAGGACAATCCGTCCTGCTGTCGCTGAATGCAAGAGAAAAGCATGAACATGAGAGAGCAATAATGCTTGGACATACTACAAAAAGTTCCCTGAATGCTGTTTATCAGGAAATATTATATGTAGATAAATATTTAAAAAAGACAATCAATGGTTATGATAGCAATGATATCAAAGTATCAATAGATAGAATAAGTGAGGACATGAAAACAACTTCTGAATATGCTAAAAGAATATTAAGAAGAAATGTTAATATTCCAAGCATATACGGTGGTAAATTTCAGATTAATAAGAATGAATGTCAGTTTGCAAATTATTCTCTTGCAGTATTAATAATGAACTGTGTAGATATGTATGAAGCAGAAGCCAAAGCAAAAAATATAGTTATTGATATAGAGGATGTAGATAAATTACCTACTATAAAGCTTGACAAGACTCTTATGGATATTGCAATATCGAATCTTATCGATAATGCCATTAAGTATTCTGCTTCTGGTAAAACCATTTATATTAGGGGCGAATGTAAAACAGGCAGGGTGGTCCTTGAGTTTGATGATTATGGACTTGGAATTAGTGACGAGGAAAAAGAGAAGATATTTAACATCGAATATAGATCAATTTATAAAAACAGAATAAGAAAGGTTGAAGGGTATGGATTAGGATTGCCTTTAGCAAAATCAATAGTAGAGGTTCATAATGGTGACATATGGTGTACTAGTAAAAGGCAGGATACTGGGAAATCCACTCCAGGTGCTGGTTATAGGACGATATTTTACATGTCATTGCCGTTAGATAAAATAGTAAATGGTGATATTACGGCTTACGTAGAAACTTAATTGCCTGAAAGGAGTAAATCTTGGCAAAAACAATTCTATATATCGAAGATGATATACGAAATGAAAGTGAAGATCGCGTAATAGGTGCTCTTAAAGAAAGAGGTCTATGTGTTGAAATAGCTTCAAATGGCAAGGAAGCAATCGAGAAGCTCAGTCAAAAAGTGTATGATGGGGTGATACTCGATATAATGCTCCCTAATGGTGATAAAGATTCAGCGGTACCATGGACAATTATGGGGTTAACTTTACTTAGAACTATTAAGGGTGGTGGTTATGAGGTGTCGGGAACTATGAGAGGTGTACCGTGCTTAGTTGTTACCGCGACAGTTGAACTAGAGGTAATTGACGAGGTAATATCCTTATTAGGAGATGATGCGTGTTATTATGAAAAACCAGCAAGTCAGTATGATATTGCAAATAAAATGATGGAGCTAATAAATTAGAATAATAAGTTATGAATGAAAATGATTATATTTTGACAATTAGGCCTGAATTTACTAGAAGATATAGGGAATGTTATACGGAGAGAATAGACAGGCTGTCACAAGAAGGGTTGTTTTTGATATTGGAAATTCTCGTAAATGCATTCGATGTTGATGGAGGAATTATTGCATATGATAAACCAGTTAATGATAAATTTATTATAGTTAAGAAATATTTTAGACAAGAAAATGATGGTAATCATTTCATAAGTAAACATATAAGAAAAACTAGTCAGATAGAAAGTGCTCTTGCGAAGAAGATAGTAAAAAAAGTGAGTGGTGTAAAAATCAGAGTACAAGAAAATATTGTTGAGGAAAATGAAAATTCTACAAATGCACCAGGAATGGCACATATGTTTTACTTTACTCTGGATAATAATGATGGTTTTCTGTTGTTATTAAATCGTACGTATGTTAAAAATTCTTTTTTACCGGATGAATGTCTGATAGCACAATCTGCTGTTACCTATTGCGTATCTTCACTATCCAGAATGGTCTTGAACTGCGTAAAATCAATAGATAGCGATTCTATACAGACAAGATGTTCTACTTCAGAAATATTATTACAAATACACAAAGAATATGATGATAATTATTATGATAACTACGACAAATATCTTTTTACAAATATCGACTCAAAACTTAACATCTTCATAAGACAAAACACCAATAAGACTCATAAAATAGAAATAGATCTAAAAATAGGCGATGATATATTGGAAATAGAAAAAATTATTAAAGGAAACTATTCGGACACTAAGCCTCTGCTTAATGCTGCACTATTAATGTTATATAGCTATTTGGAATATCTATACAAAAAAGATAAGGTTGGCTTCGGTGATGATTTGAAGAAACTGATTAACCACTTAAAAAGCCAAGTAAGCACAACTTCCGAAGATGATATATTAGGAGCTACTGTTGATATCATCCTTGGATGTTGTACTGAAGTTGCCATAAATAATCAGATAACTGAAAGTCCTGATATGAATAGTTATTATAAAAGCAATCAGGAAATAATTGAATCATGCAGGGCGATATTCTTTTTGTTTAAAAGTCGTTCAATCGAATATGATTATATATTTACAAAAGATATATCTAAAGAATTGAAAGATCCAATAACAAGAAAAGAATTTCAGGATAAACTAAAAGATGTTCTATCAAAGTATTTAAAGACATGGGGAAATAACAATAAAACAAAGGTTACGTCAAACTGGCTATTATGCTGGTTTGGCATTAAGCTGCTTGACTCAAACGCCCTCAATGACTATCTTAACAAAAATATATATCCACCTGAAATGACAAGATTATTCCTACGAAGATTTACTTCTTATTTTCTATTTCTTTTTCACTGTATAAGAAACTATGGTAATCCATCAAGGACTCATTATACTGATGATATTCATTCAGAAGTTACGCTCTCACATATTTATATGATAGTTGAATATGCCCATATAGATTGTAAGATTGATAGAACAATAAATCTGTTTGGTATGCTTCATGAAATGTTGTCTATGGAAGCCGCCCACTATACAGTCTCTGGGTCCGGCTACAGGGAACATCTTAATCACTCCATAAACTGCTGTTTGTTCGGGTTCATGCTTCTCCATACGAAAAACAAGGATACGTCATTTTTCGGTAAGAATAAATACCCTTTCGTTGATATGCTTGAAAAGAAATCCTTAGACAATAATTTTGGACGTTGGTTCTTCACCAGCCTATTGCATGATATAGGATATTCTCTGAATCTATCAAGGTCGCCTTTTAAGTTGATTGAGGAAAACTATAAATCAGGCTATATTAAAACTTATTTACAATCTATTAAAGGCAGTACTGAAAATGCAGAAAGAATATTGTGTGAAAATATTGACGATGACCTAAAAAATAATGATATAAAATTAAAATATGACAGGATTAAAATTAATCATAGTGTTATTATTACTAATAAGCACATAAGTATGTAGACATAAAATAATGATAAATGTTATAATAATGGATGAGAGAATTAGACGGCAGGAAAATAGATCATAAAACGTTAGAAGAAATAAGAATAAGGGCAGTCAAG
>JADFYO010000108.1 GCA_015233015.1 Nitrospirota bacterium
AGCCTTTCACGTTTGATGTCTTTGATGTGAAAACCGGCGCAGACAATGGCAGATTCTATATCCCTGTTGAGATGGCAGCCGCAGAACACTGTCTTTGTTACAGGGGTCAGGAGGTTTTGAAAACCCCTGTCAATGAGATTTGACGCCGCCACATGTTCAAGAAAATGGAAGGCGCCGCCCGGCCTGATAAGGCGGTAGATTTCCTGCAGCGCCTCATTCAGGCCGCTGACGCTACAGAGTGTCATAGTGGATACAACCGCGTCAAACGAACTGTCTTCAAATGGAAGCGCCTCGGCATGGCCTTTTACAAAGGATATGGGGAGGCTGGCACCCGAGACAAATCGTTTTGCGCGTCTGATCATCCCTGAGCTTGGCTCAAGCGCCGTAACGGAGGTTACCTCAGGGGGATAGAACGGTGTGTTATGGCCGATACCAAAGCCTATCTCAAGCACATTGCCTGAGAGGCCGCTGAGAGTATCGCGGCGTAGATTTCTTACGATTTCATTAGATGATTTACCCATTTGCTCCATAAACCATGGGAAAACGTGCTCACAATACAGACTCATATGTCGATGCCCCCTATAAGATTATTCTTCCTCTACTGAGATGCTCAAGCCACTATCGAAATTTTCGAAGGAGATACCTGCCAATTTCTTGTTGAAGAATGCTGGTAAGTCCGACTGTTTACAGTTTAGAATTTCTGATTTGTGGTTAAAGTTTTGCTTGATCCATTGCGCCAACTCTATAGGCCAATAGCTCATGCTCATCTGTATTACTTTGGCTCCGGCGCGGCGTGCCTGTTCTACAAGCCCGGAATCCTCACCGACACGATCCACAATGATACAGGTGGCCGAATGATATTTTTGCACTCCTATTTCCATGTCACGCTCAAAACGGGACACTTTGTCTTTTGTTATCTCAGGATTGCCGCGACCAATAAAGCCTAAATCAAAACGTATGGCCTGACCAGGAGACATAAGCAGTGTGGCATCAGACTCACGTTGTCCTATTTTGCTTGATAACCAAAATACTTTTGAAGTTTTAGTTGGCGGAAACTTTGTCTGCTCAAAGCCAAGCACCGCCAGAACGCTGCCAAGCACCAGACGTTCGAAAAGTTTTCCATAGGTGCTCTTTTCGGAGCCGCGAATAGCCAATGTTTGACTCCCAATTGTGCAAAACAAACTAAGCATATCATGCCAATCGAGAGAAACTTCCCCGCCTTTGGCAAGTTTCACGCGGCATCTCAACGTGCCGGCATCGCGTCCCGTAGATTCGGCAAGATGCTCCATTCTTTCCGCAAAAGATTCCGTATATTTCTTAATTTGGTCATCATCGTCGCGCAGAATATTCTGCACACCCTTACCCGTTAGACCGAGCATCCATTTACAGAGTTCTTTTTCCGGTTTTGAGCCACGGCCCATTAATCCAGCATAAGCCAATTGGGGAATTTGGCGGCTGAAATCTGCTGCTTCCTGTACACCTTTCAGATAAACCATGAAGGTAGCGGCGTTCATTTTCCCGATTCGCAGCCGGGTCAAATGCTCTGTCGAAGTGCGAAGATTATTTCCACAAAGCACATCGACAACAACTTGCCGCACATTCTCTGTCCCGGCACGCCTTATGAAGGTCGCTCCCTTGCTTTCAAGCAATTCCTTAAAGTTATCAGGAAGAAGTTCTTCAATTTTTATCATATATGTGTCTCTACACTAACACAGAAGACATGTCTGGAGATTGACATCCAATAAACATGACATCCCTTGTGGCCAGTCCCAACCATCTGGGTACTTCCCTGCGAATAATCTCAATATACTTCTGTTCATTCTCGATAAGAACAAAGCGGCGGCTTTGCGTCGAAGCTGCGCGGCCTGTTGTACCGGTTCCGGCAAACGGATCTAAAACAACATCATTTTTGAAGGAATAATATCGAACAACGCGCTCTGCCAGCTCCAGAGGAAAAACAGCCGGGTGTTCAGAATGAAATGCAGGATGAATTTTCCACAAATTTGTGGCTTCATACCCATCGACGATTTTTGATTCTTCAACCGCCTGTTGATCTGGATGGTTACGAATATTCCAGTCTATTAGTTTATCTGTATGTTTGCGATACACCAACACGTATTCCGTTACTGGTACGGCCTTGTATTGCAAGGGTTGCCTGTCGGCGGCAAAACGGCGTCCCCGCCCTGTTGCCCACCCCGCGCCCGACGGTTTTACCCAGTGAATATCGTCAATAAAATCAAATCCCTCTTCAACAAAAATTCTATGCATATCAAAAGGCACTGCAATGCGCTTTGACGCCTCATTCCTGTTCGCCCGACGAATGAGCACCGGCGAAACATTCATTACAAAGAAGCGGCCTTCGCTCAAAACACGGTGGCAATTGTGGATGATGCGCCGCATTTTGAGCAGATAAGTTTCGTAGGAAAGGTAGTCTTCGTATTCAGGCCGGGCATTGTAGTAAGGCGGCGAAGTGAAAATTAAATCCACTGATTGAGATGGCATATCCAGCAACGCATGCTCACTGTCGCCAAACACCACGGTGTTTCGGACGAACGATGACGGCATATCGATAACATGTTCTTTTTCTCTTTTCTGAGATTCTGTCACTTCATTGCGTCCAAGCAATCGCGCCTCTAAAACATCTGGAGCGGTTGTTTCATCGACAACTACAAGTGAGGTGTAGGCATCGATGACCACCTCGCCAATTCTCTCCTTCGTTCCCATTTTGATTAGTGGCACGCGCCATACGTGGTAACGATCATCAATTTCCGGCAACCCAAAGCTGACAGCATTTTCAAGATTGAAGGTTTTCAGCCAACCTTCAGAGATATTTTTTGCCTCCACGACAAGTGTCACGGCGTATTTTCGCAAGGTGGCGACTTTAGAAGTGCGCATTGTCTCTTAGATACCTCCGTATAATCAGAGAAAGGATGAGTCTCTCCTGCTCCTTCAGGTATTCTACCTTAGAATAATCGGTGATGTCTATCAGTCACTACTGATTCTTTTACCTATTTCCAGCGTGTGTTCAAAGCGTACGAAGTCCCGTTATAATATGTATATAGATTGCCGTCAGTCCAGGCTACGAGAGCTGCGCCGTTGGAATACCATTGGAGATAGTATGCGGACGAACCGGATGTCCCCGTCTGAACTAGGCCGGATGCTGAACCAAACCATGACGCGTATTGGTTATAGATTGCGGTAATCCCTGTGTATGCCATCCCTAATGATTCCCACTGCATATTTAAAGGGTAAAAAGTCCCACTATAATAAGTATATACATAACCGTCTGCCGCGGCCAAAAGCGCGGCGCCATTAGTGAACCATTGGTAGTAGTATGAGCCGGAGCTGGATGTCCCTGACCCTAATGTCCCGGATGCCGTTCCAAAAAACCATGTATATCCATTATAGACCGCGGTAATTGCCGCTGAGGCGGTGTCATTGTCCAAACTAAATGCCGCCGAGACGGCCTTATCCGATGACATTGTAATAGTACATTGAGAGCCGCTTGTCGAATCACACCCCGTCCAACTTGAAAAAGTAGAACCGGTCCCGGCCGCTTCAGTCAGCGTTACCGCAGTGCCCGATGTGTATGAAGCCGTGCATGTCGCACCGCAGCTTATCCCCGATGGGCTGCTTGTAATTGTGCCAGTGCCCCTGAATCCTTTCGATATAGTCAGGGTACGTGTAATCGATGACGGTGTCCCAAATGTTGCAGTTACATGTTTAGCCGCTGACATTGTTATAGTACATTGGGAACCGCTTATAGAATCACACCCTGCCCAGCCTGAAAAAGCAGAACTGGTTCCGGCCGCTGCCGTCAGCGTAACCGATGTGCCGGACGTATATGAAGCCGTGCCCGTGCTGCCACTCCAGCTGAGAGTACCGCTCGAGGCCGTTACAGTGCCTGCCCCTGTGCCTGATTTCGTTACGGTAAGGGCATAAGTATTTGGCGTGGATGACGTAAACGTTGCGGTTACGCCTTTAGCCGCTGACATTGTAACAGTACAGGTAGAGCCGCTTGTGGAATCACACCCTGACCAACTCGTGAAGGTAGAACCGGAGGAGGCCGCTGCCGTCAGCGTAACCGATGTGCCGGACGTATATGAGGCCGTGCCGGTGCTGCCGCTCCAGCTGAGGGTGCCGCTTGACGCCGTTACAGTGCCTGCCCCGGTGCCAGCTTCCGTTACGGTGAGGGTATAAGTATTTGGTGTGGATAGCGTAAACGCCGCGGTTACGCCTTTAGCCGCCGACATTGTAACAGTACAGGTAGAGCCGCTTGTCGAATCACACCCTGACCAGCCTGAAAATGTCGAGTTGTTATCCGGTGCCGCCGTCAGCGTTACCCATGTGCCCGATGTATATGACCACGAACATGACGTATATTGTGAGCCGCAGCTTAAACCCGACGGTGAGCTTGTAATCGAGCCTGTGCCCGTGCCCGATTTCGACGCGGTAAGGGCATAAGTAGTTGTCGATGCCGTAAATGTTGCCGTTACGGTTTTAGCCGATGACATATTAACAGTGCACTGGTAATGGTCGCTGCTTGTCGAATCACACCCCGACCAGCCTGAAAAGGCATAGCCGTAATCAGCCGTTGCCGTCAGCGTTACCGATGTGCCTGACGTATATGTGGAGGAACATGTGGAACCGCAGCTTATTCCCGATGGGGAGCTTGTTATTGTGCCGCTTCCAGACTTGCTCACAGTCAGCGTATAATAAGAATCCGGCGATGAAAGCGATAACTTTGTTATAAAGGTATTGAATGCCCCTTTCAGAGTAGTCTGAAATGTGCCCGTTGTTACAGGAAAATCCGTTGAATTTGTATTTCCGGTAACATAGACGTTTCCAGAGGAATCTACCGCTATGCCGTTGCCGGTATCACCATGTGTGCCATTATTACTTCCGCCAAGCAGCGTAGAATAAACAAGGGCAGTGCCGGTGGTGTTTAGTTTTGTTATAAACGCATTCGTGGTTCCTTTGAGAGTAGTCTGAAATGCGCCGGTTGTCGTTGGGAAATCAGTTGAAGATGTAAAACCGGTTACATAGGCATTGCCAGAGGAATCTATTGCTATGGCGTTTCCCTCATCGCTGTAACTGGCATAGGTGGTGCCGCCAAGCAGCGTAGAATAAACAAGGGCAGTGCCGGTGGTGTTTAGTTTTGATATAAACGCGCTGGATCTTCCTTTCAGAGTAGTCTGAAAGGCGCCGGTCGTCGTAGGAAAATCTGATGAGAAATCCGTTCCAGCCACATAGGCGTAACCAGAGGAATCCACGGCTATGCCGATGCCGTACCCGCCATAAGTACCGCCAAGAAAAGTAGAGTAAACAAGGGCGGTACCGCCGGCGTTTAGTTTAGTTACAAAGGGGCAGCTTTTTGACCCTGCCTGAGTAGTCTGAAACGCGCCGGTGGTTACAGGGAAATCTGTTGACCATGTAAGGCCGGTTACATAGGCGCTGCCAGAGGAATCTACCGCTATGCCAAAGCCATAATCGCCATAACTGCTGCCGCCGAGGTATGTGGAGTAAACAAGGGCGGTGCCGGTTGAGTTCATCTTTGTTATAAAAACATTGCCGGAGGAACTTTTCAGAGTAGTCTGAAATGCGCCGGTTGTTACAGGGAAATCTCTCGAGGCCGTGGTCCCGGTAATATAGGCGTTGCCTGAGGAATCTATTGCTATGCCATAGCTGGAATCACCAAGATTGGTATTACTGCCGCCAATCAGCGTAGAATAAACTAGGGCATTGCCGGCGGAGTTTAGTTTTGTTATATAGGGATTATTGCTTCCTCTCAGAGTAGTCTGATACGCGCCGGTTGTCGTAGGAAAATCTGTTGAGTACGCGGTTCCTGTAATATAGGCGTTACCGGAGGAATCTACGGCGATGGCATTGCCAGTATCACCATAGCTGCTGGTGCCGCTGCCGCCAATCAGCGTAGAGTAAACAAGGGCGGTGCCGGATGAGTTTAGTTTTGTTATAAAGGCATTAGGGTTTGCTTTGAGGGTAGTCTGAAATGCACCGGTTGTCGTGGGAAAATCTGTTGAGAATGTGTATCCTACTACATAGACATAACCAGAGGAATCTACTGTTATGGCATAGCCATAATCCCCGTATCTGCTATTACTGCCGCCAAGATACGTAGAATAGGCAA
>JADFYO010000109.1 GCA_015233015.1 Nitrospirota bacterium
GCCATGTATAGGACAGTAATACCTTTGATGGTCAGCAGGTTTTGTACTTTCACCTTGATTACGAAATTCGATAAGTGGATCCTGATGACATGTTTGCAAGATACCATTTTTATTAGCGTTATCTTCATCTGCTCTGCTATTCAATAGATTAATTACATCATCCTTCTTCATAAAAGTGTGTTCCATTATTAAGGCGATGAGTTCGTCTTTTGTCATATATTCTCCTGCTTCAGTACCACATACAAAAAGGTATATATTTAGCGGTACGCAGCGCTCATAATTGTAGCATTATCGCATAAAGACTGTAACTCCTCAACAATTTTCACCATGCCGAAAGTATCTAATTCGCAGTAATCCAATAAGGACTTCCGAATTTTTTCTATTTCCTCAGCATCGTCTAACTCCTGCATCCGAAAGAAGGCGCTCATCGCCATATTACCGTTGCCGATTTCTAAACCTGAATAACCCATATTCGGTAATAGCGCCGGTAAGACGAATTTCATGGAGTAAGACCCGTTCATAGTCCAGTAATATACATCCTTATTTTTGAAAGGTAACATCAAATCGACGATGCTATCTATTATGGCTTGTAATTCTTGCTCATATTCAGGAAACCATGCAATACAGCTCTTTAAAACGCCTATTTCAAACACTTTATTATAGGTTACGGTACATGAGTTCGCTGGTATGGCCGCGATTAAGGCTTCCACTAGTTGGCGACGGCTATCGATACCAGGTTCAGCCAAAAACTCTAAATGAACAGGTTCAGCTCCTTCTAGGGGAATGACATGTAAAGAAAATTGGAAAGGAATCTGTTGATATGGGCGGCAGCCGGTGTAGAAAGGTATCGGATGATTGAACGTCTCGAAATCCAGATAGACCAAAGGGTAGTATAAAGTCTTAAGAAACATCCTTACAGCACCGTAATCTATAGAGTTTTCTTGGTTTAACGTAGCTGTAACCTGTATTTGCTGATTTATTGGAAGAGATTCAACCTCTATATCCTCAAAGCGTATAATACCCCTACGGTACATATCAAATTTATTTGCGCTTTACCGATTGAGGAGTTGCAGGAATTTATTGAAACGCTTTTGATGCATATAAACGATAACAAGAAAATCGGGATATTTTGCATCGGTGGACACGGAAGAACCGGATATGTATTGTCATGCCTGATAGCGAGAATGGGCCATACTGACAGCGTTATTGACCATGTAAGAAAGATTTACTGTCATAAGGCCGTTGAATCTCAGGAACAAGAGGATTCTATAGCTGAGTATATATCCTTGTTGAGAGGTAGAACATAAAATAGAGAAAGATAGCGTGGCAATGAAGATGTATATTTCACCCGACAGAACTTAAACAAACTCTATTTCTACCGTTTTTCTTTGCCTCGTACATAGCTTGGTCCGCTCGATGTAGTAAGGTTTCCATTGTATCTCCCGCCTGGTACTGACTCACTCCTATGCTGGCCGTTACAAATAATTCATGGCTGTCAAATTTAATAACCGTTGTTTCCAGATTTGCCCGTAACCTTTCAGCTACTATAGCGGCACCATGAATATCTGTTTCCGGCAATGTAATCGCAAACTCCTCTCCGCCCAGTCTTCCGTAAAAATCATTTTTTCGGGCACATTCTTGAATAATGCTTGTCAGGGTTCGTAAAGCTTCATCCCCGGCAGCATGTCCATAAGTATCATTGATAGACTTGAAATGGTCAATATCAAGCATCAGAACAGTACATGCGTGCCCGTAACGTGTTATCCTCTCCATTTCCAGTTTTAATAATTCGCTGAAATATCCACGATTGTTGATACCGGTTAATGGGTCCGTACGGGCCGCATGTTCCAGTTGAATGTTAAAGTCTTGCAGTAGTAAATTGGAGATGTTGAGCTTGCGCATATTCTCTTCCAGTTGTTTCACCATGCTATTAAATGACTCCGAGAAATCACCCATGAAATCGACTCTTTGTGTAAAATCTCCAGAGGCTATCATTTTAGTCTGCCAAGTCAAATGGAGAAGCGCTGCCTGTAATGACTTAATCGCACCAGGCACATAACCCTTGCTGCTTACACGATAATTTAAATCACCAGTGGAAAAAGCCATTATTGCGCTACGAATCTCTATTAAAGTTGAGTAAAGCTGTTGAAAGCCTTTTACCTTAGTCAACTCGTCTGGTATCTTAGGAGGTATCCGTGATGCGAGCAGTTCCTGGAGCGTTTTAACTAACAGTTCAGCTAATGTAATACTATCTTCTGGTTTGGAACTCACACTCTATACCACGGCCTTAGCGTTAAAACGGCAGGTCCGGTCGCCGGTACACCAGCAGTCAACTTCTTTTACCGTGAACTTTATCCCCGAGAAACATTCCAATAGAGCTGAAATAAATCCCTCGTCGTAGATGCATATCTCATAATCAATTTCAGGAAGGCCAGAACAATCCAAGTCTTCAGAAACGGTTACGATAATTTCACCTTTTTCCATGTCAGCCTTCTCAACACGCAATATGCCTATACCGAGGTCTTTCAAAACCTTCTGTAATTGGCGTACAAACTCATTAAGGTCTGTTGTTGGGGTCAGCATGTGAGTATAGAACTCTTTTCCTGCAAGGGCTCCAGCTTCATAGAAAATTTTATCAGTCGCCTCTGTGCCCATGTGCCGCTCTATCACGTCGCGAAACGCAAACTGCATCAGCCGATAAACCTCTAACCGAGTGGTATTACCTAGTGTACTGTTACAATAATATCTTTACAATAGTTTAGGGTTATGGTATAATCAGCGGTATGTGGAAACCAGCGAGCCCATTACAGATGACGGAAGAACAAAGGAAGACATTGGAAGATTGGAAAAGGGGGAGGCTTACGCCGCAACGCATGGTCTTCCGGGCAAAGATATGCCTGCTTGCGGCGGATGGTTTGTCCAATAACAGCATTGCAAAACGAATCGGAACATCCCGGCCAACCGTTGTGCTTTGGCGGGAACGATTTCTCCAAAAAGGTGTTCTGGGAATTTCTGAGGATGCGTCGCACGGTCTGAGTTACAGGCGGCTTGATGCGGAGAAAGTAAAGCAGATCGTGGAAGCTACGCTGCACACTACCCCGAAGGACGCAACGCACTGGTCGACGAGAATGATGGCAAAGGCGCAGGGTGTGAGCAACGCCACCGTAGCACGCATATGGGATGCACACGGTTTGCAACCGCACCGGATCGATTCTTTTAAGTTGTCGAATGATAAACGGTTTGTAGAGAAGTTGACGGATGTGGTCGGCGTCTACCTCAACCCGCCGGAAAAAGGCATTGTGCTTTGCGTGGACGAGAAGTCGCAAATACAGGCGTTAGATCGCACCCAACCTGGATTGCCTCTAAAGAAAGGTCGTTGTGGGACAATGACACATGACTATAAACGTAATGGAACCACCTGTTTGTTTGCCGCACTCAACGTGGCAGAGGGCAAGGTGATCGGCACATGTTATCCCCGACATCGCAATGAGGAGTTTCTGAAGTTTCTGCGAAAGGTAAACCGCGAAACATCGAAGGAACTCGACCTGCATTTGATTCTTGACAACTATGGCACGCATAATCACCCTAATGTGAAAAAATGGCTTGCCAAGCATAAAAGATTCCATTTGCATTTTACGCCGACAAGCTCTTCCTGGCTGAATCTGGTAGAGCGATGGTTTGCGGAACTCACCCGCAAGCGTATTCGCAGAGGAGTTTTCAAAAGTGTGCCGGACTTGATCAATAGCATTGAGGAGTTCATACGGCTGAATAACGAAGCCCCTAAACCTTTCGTGTGGACAAAAAAAGTCGAGGAAATTTTAGAAAAGGTTTCTCATTGTAAAGCCGTTACTGTAACAGTACACTAGATTAGGACGGCCAAGGTTAATATCGCCCAGTAAGTCCCAGGAAAATTCGTATTTACGATCAGTGGTCATTTCTCCTCCTCTATAATAAATATCCGCTGGTTATTGACTATGCTCTAACCCCTAAACATCGCCAACATATTAGTGGCCTCTACGTCGATTATCATATCAAAGCCTGTAACCTTAGTCAAGTAGCATCAGGCGGCCTTAAAGCTGAAGGTATAACAACAAATGTAACAGTGTGGCTATGTGTTTATTGTGTGTACTGCCGTCTCTATGGGTGCTATGGAAACAAGGCGGAATCTGAGATAGATTTTAACAAAAGGCTGTGCGTAAAGGACATTTTAAAATAATTTTGCAATAACCTCTTGCTATAGTATAATAATAAATATGAATATCTCACTATAGGAGGATGAATGGATAAATATGAATGTCCTTGTGGCTATATCTATGATCCTGAAGAAGGAGATTATAAACATGGCGTTGACGCAGGAACAGCCTTTGAAGATATACCAGATACATGGGTCTGTCCGGTATGTGAGGCTGGTAAAGAGAATTTTGTAAAGTTATAACTCTCAGCCTTACTCGTTCAATCAGGTTTCCTGAAAAAAATAAGTCAGGATAGTTGGATACTACCCTGACCTTGGCTTTGTATAAAACACGCACGGACTGTTTATTATTTACACTCCCGGTAGCAAAAATCAACTGTGGTGTAATCTACAACTAAAATTGCACGATTTAAAGCGACCCTATATGGTTGGTTTATTACTGCCCCCGGCAAGAAAGACATGGCAGCTGAGGTACTACACTGGCATACGTATATAATCTTGAAGAGGAATTGTATTGGTATTTTTTCAAAAAGTTATATTGATATTCAATACGGTGTACCGCAAGAGTGATAAGGCCAATGAGATGACATGGGTGAATTATTTTGGAAAAACCAGTGTGTGAATAGCCTGTAACCTTTGTAATGAACTATCCTGCGGCCCTCAGATTGATAGATGTTCTCTTTTTCTATTATAAAGACTCTGCCGCGACACCGGCTCGCTGTATTTATAATCTATATGATAAAAAAGCGTAACAAATGTAGCAGATGTAGCATCGTCTCTAAAGTGCCTTCCAGCTTAGTTTTATGGGCTAATCTTTATACGTTCAAGGACTGGTAAGGTGTAATGAAAAGTGTAACAGCGTGGATTATTGAGAACAGAGCCATAAAAGTAAAATTATTGCAACCTCCGGCTAACTCGAATCCTTACATGATGCGAAAATATCCACGTACAAAATATAGCATGTCGTAATTACCTTCTATGCAGCACAAACCGAAATTAACCACTTATTTTCAGGAAAATTCACTCTCATTATTCCTTTATCACAAATAAGCGAGAACAGATGTCGGCACCTAAATGAACATCGCATATGTTAATTTGCCGTTGTAGCAAGCATAATAAGCAATCCTATCACTTTTATAGAGTATGAATGATATTTATCTTGTCATACGAAAAGTTAAACCAGTCTCCGGAAACCTTGCAAACTATAGGTTGCTATATCGGCAAAATCAACACCTGCGAGAGTGTTACGCTTTAATGAACATAAGAATCGCACCCGGCACCATCGACAGCTGCAGCGGTTAAACAATGTTTTACAATGTCGCTCATCTGACAAGTAAATCACATTACTAATATCTACAACGTATTCCGCTGATTCGGCAAATCCTTTTAAACGCCTCTATTTTGAAAGAAAAACCACAAAGACGATGAAATACCTTAATCCTCTCTGAAACATGGCAAGAAGCGGCAAATTCCATCAAAATGGAGGTGTCTTATTTGCTACTTCTCACTCCAGTCCTTAGCAATTTTCACGTCTACCACGATAGGAACAGTTTTGATGTAGTACTGGCCAGCAGCTACCATCGTATCATGTAATATATTTTTAACATCTTCGGCGCTATTGTTGGAAGTCTCTAAAACAATTTCATCGTGTATCGTCATAATGATTTTTGAATTCCATCCTTCTATCGCCTGCGAAAGCATGGATAGAGCCCTTTTAGTAATATCGGCGCTTGTTCCCTGCAAGACTTTAACATTCAACTGGAACATGCGGCCCGTACGGACCCATTAACCGGTATCAACAATCGTGGAT
>JADFYO010000010.1 GCA_015233015.1 Nitrospirota bacterium
CTACTCCAACACTTCCGTAACGACGCCGGCACCAACCGTTCTTCCGCCTTCTCTTATGGCAAAGCGCAGTTCCTTCTCCATCGCTATCGGTCCTATTAATTCTATCTTAACACTTATATTATCTCCAGGCATCACCATCTCCACTCCTTCAGGCAGCTCCACTACTCCCGTTACGTCTGTCGTCCTGAAGTAAAACTGCGGCCTGTATCCCTTGAAAAACGGCGTATGCCTTCCGCCCTCTTCCTTTGTCAGTACATAGGCCTCTGCCTTAAATTTCGTATGCGGCGTTATGCTCCCGGGCTTCGCTAACACCTGCCCGCGTTCCACCTCATCCTTTCCTACGCCTCTTAACAACGCACCTATGTTGTCTCCGGCCCTTCCCTCGTCCAGCAGCTTTCTGAACATCTCGACCCCTGTGACAACCGTCTTTCTCGTCGCCCCAAGTCCCACTATCTCCGCCTCGTCGCCTACCTTTACTATGCCCCTCTCCAGTCTGCCCGTCACTACCGTGCCCCTGCCGCTTATCGAAAACACATCCTCTATCGGCATCAAAAACGGCTTGTCAAGCGCCCTCACCGGCTCAGGTATATAGGCGTCCACCGCAGCCATCAGCTCATGTATGCACTTATACTCAGGAGCGTTCGTATCTGTCGATGTGCTCTCCATCCCCTTTAACGCGCTTCCCTTTACTATCGGGATGTCGTCGCCGGGGAAGCCATACTTGCTCAGCAGCTCCCTCACCTCAAGCTCCACCAAATCCAAAAGCTCAGGGTCGTCAACCATGTCCGTCTTGTTCATAAACACTACTATAAATGGCACGCCTACCTGTCTGGCCAACAGTATATGCTCCCTCGTCTGAGGCATCGGGCCGTCTGCCGCACTCACTACCAATATCGCACCGTCCATCTGCGCCGCACCAGTTATCATGTTCTTAACATAGTCGGCGTGCCCGGGGCAGTCAACATGGGCGTAATGGCGCTTGTCCGTTTCGTATTCCACGTGTGCGGTGGCTATAGTTATACCCCTTGCTTTTTCTTCGGGGGCGTTATCTATCTGATCGTAGGCCGTGAACTTCGCCTGTCCCGTCATGGCCAATACCTTGGTTATCGTCGCCGTCAATGTCGTCTTGCCATGGTCAACGTGGCCTATCGTTCCCACGTTTACATGCGGCTTTGTCCTCTCAAATTTGGTCTTTGCCATTTGCTTTCCTCCTTACTTTAAGTAGCCCGACATAATATTTTTTATTCATTATACAATTATCACATTCAATAAGCCCATGACCGGAATCGAACCGGTGACCTCATCCTTACCAAGGATGTGCTCTGCCGACTGAGCTACATGGGCATAGTGTAACATTTTCAATGAGGCAACCGCCTTAATATATTTATTGATGGAGCGGGAAACGGGATTCGAACCCGCGACCCTCAGCTTGGAAGGCTGACGCTCTACCACTGAGCTACTCCCGCGCGATAAACTACTATTGTATTAAAATCGTTCGTCAAAACAAATGGTGGAGAGGGGAGGATTCGAACCTCCGAAGGCGGAGCCAACGGGTTTACAGCCCGTCCCCTTTGGCCACTCGGGTACCTCTCCATGCGAAAGGCCGCGACATCTATCGACATTTCATACGTTTTCAACAACATTCCTTCCAATAACGTAACGTCCTTTTTGCGAGACTCTATTCTCCATAGAATTGAATATTATATAGTAATAAATAAGCATTGTCAACATTATTTTAAAAAATTTCAGAGGGTCGAAGGGTTAAACCGATTTTTTTTTGGCAGCAGGGTACGGCTACGGTGTTTGTTTATTCGCTGATCTCTCAAGCAGGTACATCTTTGACGCTAATACCTCACATATTAATTGATTCGCATATTGCAACAAACATATACAAAATGTTATTTTACCAAACTGACTATGGTAAAGGCAGCGGCATTATTCTCCGGCGGGCTTGACAGTACGCTGGCAATTATATCCATATTACGACAAGGGGTAGAGGTTACGGCCATATCCTTTCAGAACCACTTTGGGTGCGATATAACAGACAGGTCGTCATGCTCCAAAGACCCGTATGCGGCGGCTGTGAAGTTTGGTTTTAATGTAAAACTCTGCCATCTTGCCGATAAGTTTATAGAGATAGTTAAACATCCTAAGTTCGGCCACGGTAAGAACATGAACCCCTGCATAGACTGCCGCATTCTGATGCTCAAAGAGGCGAAGGCCTTCTTAACTATGACCGGAGGCGATTTCATCATCACCGGCGAGGTCATCGGACAGCGCCCGATGAGCCAGCGGCGTGAGTGTTTCCCGCTGATAGACAAAGAGGCCGGCGTCGTTGGCATGGTAGTGCGCCCGCTTTCTGCTAAACTCCTGCCGCCCACGAGAGCTGAACTTGACGGTCTGATAGACAGAGAAAAACTCCACGCCTTTAACGGGCGAACGAGAAGGCCGCAGCTTGAACTGGCGCGGCAGTTTGGCCTCACGGACTTTCCCAATCCCGCAGGTGGGTGTCTGCTTACTGACCCCATATATTCTTACCGGTTGACAGAGCTGCTCTCTCATATGCCCGACCCTCCCGTCAGAGACATAAACCTATTGAAAACAGGACGGCATTTCAGGTTGTCCGATACCTGTAAGGCAGTCGTTGGACGCGATGAGGGGGATAATAACGCCATAGACGCCCATGCGGTTGAGGGCGATATTACAATGTGCGTTTCTGACATCGGCTCGCCTGTTACGCTTGTTGCCGGTAATGCGGATGCCGACGCGCTTACTACAGCCGCTTCGCTGACGGCAAGATATGCCGATTGTAAATATGAAGCTACTGTAATTGTCTCCGCGTACAGAGTGGACAGCGCGGGCGTTCGTGTGCCGCTTGCCCCCTTGACGGCAGCCCCGGCGGACAATGAGCTTCTTAACGCCTTACGCATAGAGGAAAAAAGACAACGTGCCGGAAAATATGACAGAAAACATTCCTGAACAGGCTCTCCTAAGCCTTTACGAGTTTAATCTAATCGTCAAAGAGGCTCTATCTTTGACTTTCCCCTCCCGATACCTGATTAAGGCCGAGACGGCGTCCATCAACATTGACGCCAAAGGGCATTGCTATATGGAATTAATCGAGAAGGACGACACGGGGATAAAGGCGCAGATGAGCAGCCGCATATGGGCAACGACATGGAACTACGTATCGAAGACGTTTACTTCTGCCACAGGCCAGCCCCTTACAAAGGGCATGAAAATCCTCGTCGAGGCCACGTTAAATTTTCACGAGAGGTTTGGCATGAGCCTTATAATTCAAGCAATCGACCCGTCATATACACTTGGCGAGATGGCCATGGCAAAACGCCAGATAATCGAAAGATTAACCAAAGAAGGACTGATAGATAAGAATAAGTCCGTCCCATTCCCTATAGTGCCTCTACGTATAGCGGTATTATCGTCAAAAACGGCGGCAGGCTATGAGGATTTCGTCAAACACCTCAGGGGAAACCCTTACGGCTACGCATTCAGCGTTACGTTGTTTGAGACGGCCGTTCAAGGGGATGCAGTGGAGTCAACTATGCTAAGGGCGTTATCGCTGTGCCGCGCAGAGGATTTCGACGTGGTAGTGATTACGCGCGGTGGTGGAGGGGCGTCTGACCTGTCTTGTTTTGATAACTACGCCGTTGCCCGTGCGATAGCCCTGTTTCCAATTCCGGTAATCTCAGGCATTGGGCACGAACGGGATAAGACGGTAATTGACGAAACCGCCCACACGACGATTAAAACTCCGACGGCGGCGGCGGCCTTTATTATCGAGAGGGTAAAACGGTTTGAAGATATAATAGACTTCGGTGGACAAAGACTGCTGAAATCGGTAGAGACGCTATGCCATGACGCCTCGGGAAGGCTGTTTCTATTGTCGAAGGCCGTTGAGGCAGCGGTCGCTGCGGGGGTGATGAGGCACCGGTTTATGTTTGAGCACTATGCTAAAGGAATAAGCAGCGCCTCCCCGAAACTGCTGGAAAAACACGGGGAAAGGCTGAATGCCGCTCTCGCTGCGGCCGGACATCTCGACCCTATAAGTATATTAAAAAGAGGTTTCAGCATTACCAGCGTAAACGGCAAGACGTTGAGGTCAGTGGAAGGCGTTTCTGCAGGTATACATTTGACGACATATTTATCTGATGGCAGCATTGAAAGCGAGGCCATGGAAATAATACAAAAAGGTGGGGTGCAGGATGAAACAGAAATTTAAATACTCTGAAGCACTGAGAGAAATCGAGGGAATAATCTCTGAGATAGAAGATGAATCCATCGACATCGACGTGCTGACAGAAAAGGTAAAACGTGTGATAACGCTGATAAAGGCGTGTAAGGCAAGGCTTCGCGCCACGGAGGAAGACCTGAAGGATGTCCTTAAAGACCTGAGTGATGATAAACCCGGTGCGTCGTTGCCGGCAACAGGGTTGGGCGGGGCGTCTGGCCTTTTCGATTGACAAAAAATTAAGACAACAAAAATTTGCATATATTTGTTAATATATGGTGTTGAAGAGGAAAGCGTACCAAAAATAAAATATCAAATGGAGAGATTAGGAATGGAGAGATTTGGAATGAAGAAACTACTGATGCTGATTTTAGCCGTGATGATGCTCGTATCCTGCAATGACGACAAGTCCGGCGTCCCGAAAAAAGAAGGGGCAAAAGAAGGGGCAAAAGAAGGGGCAACTGTTATTAAAGTCAATGATGTCAACATAACAACCGGGGTACTGCAGGAAGACCTCGCAAAGTTGCCGCCAAATTATAAATCGGCGTTTGCCGGCAAAGACGGCCTTCTGAGTTTTGTTGACGAGATTAAGAGGAGAGAAGTCCTTTATCTCGAGGCAAAAAAACAAGGTCTCGATAAAGATCCTGCGTTTGCAAAAAGACTGGATGAGTTTTCGAGGCTGAACCTTGTAAACTCCCTGATTTCGAAAAATGTGAATACGACCGATATAAAAGTAACTCCTGAGGAGGCGAAGGATTATTACGATAAGAATCCGAAAGAGTTCATTGTGCCCGATCAAATCAAGGCAAGTCACATACTGCTAAAGACTGAGGAAGAGGCAAAAAAAGTATTGGACAAGGTAAAAAATGGCGGAGACTTTGCCGCTATCGCCAAAGAGAATTCTGTGGATAAGGTATCGGGTGAGAAGGGTGGAGACTTGGGATTTTTTGCGAAAGGGCAGCTTGATCCAACATTTGACGAGGCGGTGTTTAAGCTGAAAAAAGGTGAGGTAGGCCCGGTAGTCAAGACCAATTTCGGTTATCATGTAATAAAGGTTGTTGACACTAAAGCTTCCTCGAAAATGGAATACGAGCCGTCTAAGGCGATGATAATACAGTATCTGACCTCTGAAAAACAGAAAAAGGCGTTTGACGAGTATGTCTCCCGGATTGAAAAGGGTTATAACGTGCAGATTGACCAAAAGGCAATGGACAGTTTCATGTCGAAATACACGGGCAGCGCTCCGCAGGAGAAGGCCGCGGCAACTCCGCCTGATACAACCCCAATTGTCAAAATTGGAGAAGCCTCTATAACCGCTGCCGGCATTGAAAGCGAATTGTTGAAACTTCCGCCTGAAGTAAAACAGTTTTTCAAAGGCAAGGAAGGCATGACAAAACTCATAGAAGAAATGAAAAAGACCGAGCTGCTCAACCTTGAAGCCAAAAAGGCAGGCATAGATAAATCCCCTGAATATGTCGCTAAGGTAGAGGAATTTAAAAAGGTAAATCTGATAAACACGCTGGTCAGGAAGGCATTTAAACCCGAAATGGCCCAGGTCACCCCTGATGAGGTAAAGGCGTATTATGATAATAACTCGAAAGACTTTACGCAGCCGGGACAGATTAAGGCAAGCCATATCTTAGTGAAGACCGAGGCAGAGGCACTAGCTGCTGCCGAAAAAATAAAAAAAGGCGCCAGCTTTGTTTCAGTTGCGAAGACCGACTCAATCGACAAGATGACGGCGGACAAGGGCGGCGACCTTGGATTTTTCTCTAAGGGCCAGATGGAGCCTTCGTTTGACGATGCGGTTTTTAAACTAAAGACGGGCGAAGTGAGCGCCCCTGTTAAGACAACTTTTGGCTATCACATAATAACAGTAACAGACATAAAGCCCCCCAAGAAGGTTGACTTTGACGCGGCTAAAGACATGATAAACCAGCTGCTCTCAGAGCAAAAGAAAAACAAGGCATTCGACGATTATTACTTGGGCATAGAGAAAGGTTATAGCGTAATGGTCGATAAAAAGGCCCTTGATGAGTTTGTTATTAAAAACACATCGGTAAAACCTGACCAGGGTGCCGCGGGGCACGGTGTGAATGTTCCTCAGGGTGCTTTGCCGGAAGGCCATCCACCAGTAGGCAGCCAGGGAGGCGCTTTGCCGGAAGGCCATCCCAAATAAATGCCGGCGTTAAGGGTGTAAATGTTAAAACTATTAGACGGGATCGTCGAGCTGTATAAAAAAGTGGCGTCGTCGGTCCCGCCAGATGTCGAGAAAGCGATTGTCGGGGCATGTGAGGCCGAGCCTCTGGAGAAAGCAGGTAGAAACACATTAACCGCCTTAATCGATAAGATAAGGGCTGCAAGGGCGGCAAAAACGCCCGTATGTGCCGATACCGGTATTCCGGTGTTCAGGATAAAAATTCCCCGCAGCCTGAGCCAAAACGAGATAGGGGAAATTGTTATTGAAGGCACAAAGGCGGCGAGTAAGAAAATCGGGTTTCACGACGCAGGCGTAATGGAGTCGCTTATGAACAGCCCTGACGGCAACCCTGCAGAAGGCTATCCTATCATTTACTTCGAAGAGTCGGAGGGGACATCCCTCGTGATAGACCTACTCTTAAACGGGGCTGATTGTGAAAATGCGGGAAGGCTCTTTACTCTTGCCCCCGGGGGGTTAACAGCCGGTGGGGTTATTCTGCCGCGAGGTTACGAAGCCATTGCTGGGTGTATCGAAGAGACAGTGGCAGGTGTGGGCGGCAATATTTGTTTCCCGTTAATTGTGGCTGTCGGTGCCGGTTCGGCAAGGGAGCAGGCCGCGGCACTCTCGAAACGACAGCTGATGAGAAAATTAAACGATGTTAATCCTGTAAGCCTTGCCGATGAGTTCGAGCATCAGGTGTTAATGAAAATAAATGCCAGGCCGGGTAATCATGGACTGAGAACGACCCTGATAGGGGTAAAAATGGCGTCAGCGCCCATTCATCCGGCGTCATTCTTTGTTGACGTTACGATTTCATGCTGGGCATTACGCCGTGGAAGGCTCATCTGGAGTTAAACTTATGTCAGGGAGTTAAACTTATCTTCCTATTTGACCGATATATAATTAAGCACTGTTTCACGGGAGGTTGATATGCCAGGTGAATATTTAATGATGCCAGTTGAATCTATAGGAAGTATAGTAGGCCCGAGAGCCGTAGGAGCATCGTCTGGATGGGCTAAAAGAGAAGGCGGCAGAAAGAAGATGCGCAAGGAAAAGAGAAAGGTCGAGACTGAGAAGAGTCTCATAGATATAGTGGTCTGACCCTAAAAGAGTACTTGTAGAAGTATAGAGGTTTTAATCATCCTGAGCCTGTCGAAGGATGTTCCTGTCTTTCACATTACCCTATAAACAGGAAATCCTTTGACAGGCTCAGGATGGATGAGTAACATTAGTAAATCTGTCTGTCCCGCCTACGTAATAATAGCCTTTAGCCGGAGTTCGGAAGCCGCCAACGGCGGCACCCCAAACTTGATGATAAAGCATGTGCGAGAAACAGGGGTGAAGGGGGATTATCCCCCTTCGTCTTTAATCCTTATGCTGTTGGCGGTGTTTAATAAGCCGCCGTTGAGAATTCCGCCTCGAATCTCTTGTTGTATGCCTGTCTTGTGAATGAGTAATTTTGGGTTCCATGGACTTCCACGCAGAATGATGCGGAGACCGCGCCCATTTTTGCCGCGTGAATGATTCCCATGTCCGGCATCATAAGTCCTTTAATGAGGCCGGCCCTGTACGCGTCTCCGGCGCCTGTTGGGTCACTAATCGTGGATGGAATCACGGCAGGGATGTCAACGGTATCAAGCCTGCCGTCTTGTCTGGATATCACGGTAGAGCCTTTCTCCGCCTTAGTGGTTATTACAATTTCGGCCATCGAGGAAATATCGCCGGCAGTGGCGCGGGTTTTCTCCATAGTAAGGCCGAGTTCGTAGTCATTGCTTATGAAAATCATTGCCCCTTTTATCATCTCTGTCAGCTGGTGTTGGTTCCATGCCGGCAGTGACTGTCCGGGGTCAAATATATAGCGAATTCCTCGTTGTTTATATATCTTAATGAAATTATACATATCGTCGAGATTTCCCGGGGCTACAATGGCAATGGTTTTTTGCGGGTCGAGCGCGTTGAAATCATATGATGAGCTGTGTTTCATTGCCCCAGGATTAAAGGCGGTGATTTGATTCTCCGAGAGGTCTGTGGTGATATATGCCCCGGCGGTAAGCTCACCGGGTATTATTTTTATGAACTCGGTAGAGATACCGTTTTCTCTGAGCCAATTGCCGTACGGTTCGAAGTCATGACCGGCAGCGGAGACAATCTCAGGCCTTTCGCCAAGCAAGGACAAGGCGTAGGCGATATTGCCGGCCGTGCCGCCAAAATTCTCCTTGAGTTCGTTTATCATAAAGCATACGTTTAACATATGTAACTTGTCGGGCAGCAGGTGGTCAGAGAAATTGCCCGGAAAGTCCATTATCCTGTCATACGCGATAGAACCGGAAACTATTATGTTCATAGTACCTCCAATGTGCGGCATAACAACAATGCCAATCTATCACAGCGAGTTACATTCTGTCAATAATGATCGTGGATGAGCCGGGATGAGTTACTTCTATGTTTCGGGCCTATGTGTCAGGGTTCATTAACTTATTGCCAGCTGACCCCTAAAGCATACGAAGTACCGTTATAATAAGTATATAGGTATCCATCTGTCCACGCTACGACGGCAGCACCATTTGTAAACCACTGGACATAGTATGCGGCTGAACTGGACGTTCCAATATAGATGCTGCCGGATGTTGAGCCAAACCACGAGGCATATTGATTATAAATTGCGGTAATCTTCGTAGCTGCCTTGCCTAACGATTGCCAGGCCGCCCCTAAACCGGACAACTGGCCATTGTAGTATAAGTATATATTTCCATCTGTTGCGGCTACGAGGTAAGCACCGTTGCTATATAACTGGTAATAGGCTATCCATGATGTTCCCGTCTGTATGCCTCCGGATGTTGCGCCAAACCATGAGGCGTATTGATTATAGATTGCGGTAAATGCCGCGGAGGCGGCGTCAGAGTCTGAAATTCCCGATGTAAATGCCGCGGTTACGCTTTTAGCCGCCGACATTGTTACAGTACAGGAAGAACCGCTTGTCGAATCACACCCTGACCAGCTTGTAAAAGTGGAACCGGATGAGGCCGCTGCCGTAAGCGTTACCGGCGTGCCTGACGTGTATGAAGCAGTGCCGGTGCTGCCGCTCCATGTGAGAGTTCCGCTTGATGCTGTTACGGTGCCCGTGCCGGTGCCGGATTTAGTTACACTAAGGGTATATCCGGTCGTGCCTCCTCTAACGGTTAACGTTGCCTGGTTACTGGTCACAGACCCCACTGAATTGCTGACCTGCACTGTAAATACCGTGCCGTTGTCGGCGGATGTTGTTACAGGCGTTGTATAAGTCGCGCTTGTGGCGCCACTGATGTTCACGCCGTTTTTCTGCCATTGATAAGTCAGAGTTGGTGACCCCGCTCCGGTTACCCTGAATGTTGCGCTCTGTCCGGCGGACACCGTCACGCTGTACGGCTGCGTTGCAATCGATGCCGAGACTAAACCGCCAGAGACAGCCGGCGGGTTACTGGAAGAACATCCGGTGAAATTGCAGCCCACTTGCACCGAAGAGGTCATCTCGTTCGCACCCGTTGCCGCCGAACTGTTATTGCTCACAGTGCAGGATGAGTTATCTACTTCGACAGGAACGAGGACATAGTTGTTAACAATTTGTGTGCTGCCGCAGTTAGAAATGTCTTGGATAAAAATAGAACTTTTTGAGCTCACATCGATAATGGAATTATTATGAACGTTATTGTTGTTCGGATATGGTTCACTCCCCCCAGTACCATCCGAAAGAACCTGAATACTGTGGAACTGATTATTCCAGAAAATATTCTGATCTATCTCGAGACCACCGGCAAACATATCCAGATAAATGCCGACATAACCATAGTTATAAGTTGGCCCGGAATACAGCGATTGAGTATATTGAATCCATGATTGAGTATCATGAATCCAGTTGTGGTGAATTCTGACTCCTGTAAGAGGCGGCATGCCTGCGCCGCCGGTATATATAGCACCCGCGTCAATCGAAAGCATCATGGCATTGAATAAATTGTTATAGCTAATATCGTTATTGTTGGAATAAGTTTCTGTGCCGTTAGGCCAGTAAGCTTTTTTAATGAAAATAGAGTCACGTCCACTGGCGTAAATAGTATTGTTTTTAATCGAATGTCCAGTACCTGAAATATTAACGCCGGCGGCGTCGTTTGCCATATAATCGATATGATGAATCAAATTATTCTGCACGATATTACTCCTTCCCATTAAAGCGACCCCGTTACCCGCACTGTATGAGATAGTACTGTTTTTCAAGGCATTGCCGGTTCCGTTGATAACGATGCCGCTGTCATCAGTATGTGTATCCCAGTAGGAGGTCGGGTAAACAGGATTGGACGTGAGAGTCGTATAATGCGAGACGTAAGTTGCAGTGATGCCGTCAACTGTATTGTTCTCGCTTGAAACATTGGTATTGATAGTACCTGCAAACAGATTTAAGTTCTGGATCGTCACATTCGATTTTCCGCTCAGGTCAAGGGCGTACAGACGCTGCTTGGCGCGGACATCCAGAGTGTTGGGGTTTACACCTCCAGGAGCCCAGAAATACAGAGTACTGGAGCTGTTGTCATAATACCATTAGTTCTCTGTATCCAAAGCGCCCAGAGTACCAAACACGTAATAAAAACCTCCGGCAGTGGGGCTGATCATGGGAGGGAAAGTGGCTCCATCCAAGGTGAAAGCTAGTTGGCTGCTTTGCGACCCGGTTACAGTTCCGGTTTGTGAGGACCAAGGATCTGTGCCGCTCCAAAAATGAACCCTTGCGCCGGTCCAGTCGATATTCGGCAAATTCGAATCAACAAGTTTCGATGCGGTAGTGCCGGTCTGTGCAGTGGCCCAATTTATGTGGAAAAGATCGTCGCCGTTGGGCCAACGTGCCTCTGTCATCATCTGCTGTCCAACGAATAATTGATTGGTGTCATAAACGGTAGTACAATTATCACCGTTAGCACAAATCACGTATTTGATGTTACTCATTCTTGCACTTGCGCTGTAAATCGATCCATGGTACACCTTCCAACCTGTAACAGCATCGGTGCCGTCTATGGTCACTTGTTCACTGTTGTAAGAGGTAATCGTTATTCCAGAATTTGGCGTCACTGTTTCGCGGTAGGTTCCGGCGCGAATATAACAAACCGAGCCGCTTGCGGCCGTGGAGGCGCATTTCTGGATGGTGAGAAAGGGCTGGCTGATTGTGCCTGGGTTAGAATCACTGCCATTGGTGGCTACATAGTAGTTTGCCGCATACGCTGACGCCGCGAAGCCGCTTAGTATAATAAATAGCACGGCCAGCACGGCTGAAGGAGTAGGGGTGGAACGCTTTATGGGGTTCCTGTCGGCCACCAGCGCAGTTTATCATAAAGTTGACCGATTGTCAAGAATATTTTTGATTCGATGTTTTTGTTGGAAAATATTTTTGTTTGAGCCGGATTTTTTTAACGACCGCCCGTTGATAAAATCAAAACCGTGTGATAAACTATCACATGGAGACGCTTATTTCAGATAAAGACTTTGATTTGACAGAAATAATCGATGGGGTAGAGGTTATGGGGCCTAGTCCGTTTGGAAGGCATCAGGATATTAGTATGAGGATAGTTGATATTATCCTCTATCATTTGAGGAAAAACAGAACGGGGAATTTATATTTTTCCCCGCTTGACGTTATTCTCGAAGAAGGTGTGCAGGTATTGCAGCCAGACATCATATTTATAAGGAATGAAAATATGGGTATCTTTCAGGATTATATAAGGGGCGCACCGGATATGGTGTGTGAAATAGTCTCTAAGGGATCGGTTACCAAAGATACCGTTACGAAGAAAAAGATCTACGAAAAGTTTGGAGTGGCTGAGTATTGGATTGTTATACCTGAACTTGAAACCATAGAGGTCTTCACCTTAGAGGGAAATGCCTACGAGGTGTTTTCCATAGCGGAAGGTGGGGGCGTTGTTAAGTCCAGGGTAATTGATGGTTTGGAAATAGCAAATAAGGATGTGTTTGGCGACTTCGGTTTCTAAGGTTTTTGATGATATAACGCGGCGGGCCGAAGTGGATAAATATTTTATTTTGCAGTGATTTAAGTTACTGCAACGGGGAGGCATGAGATGTTTCAATATGTGAAAAACAGCGAGGTCAGCCATGCCTGAGAAGCCATATAAGGTAGTAGTACCGGATTACAAATACTGGAGACAAAACGTCAAATGCCAGACCGGCTGCCCTGTGAACACGGACTCAAGGGGATACGTCAGGGCAATTGCCGACGGTGATTATGAGAGGGCATACTGGATAGCAAGGATACCGAACCCGTTGGCTTCCATATGCGGCAGGGTTTGCGCCGCCCCGTGCGAACTTGCGTGCAGACGTGGCCTAATTGACGAGGCGGTTTCGATAAGGGCGCTAAAGAGGTTTGTTACCGAAAAATTCGGCGTAGAGGCCAACGCCCCTCAATACAGGGGCGAGCTTCTTGGCAAATTAAAAGATGAAGGATGTGGCATCACAGGCATAGCCGCGGAGACTGATAAGCCCGTCTCGATAATAGGCGGCGGGCCTGCCGGTCTTGCCTGTGCGCACGAGCTGGCCCTGATGGGCTACAAGCCGGTGATTTATGAGATGGAAAAGGTAGCGGGCGGGATGTGTGCCGTTGGTGTACCGCCATACCGCCTGCCCAGGGAATTGCTGCAAGCTGAAATAGATGTAATAAAATTCCTTGGGGCAGAGATAAAGTGCGGCGTACAGATAGGCAAAGACATAGAATTAAAGCAATTATACGGCGAATCCGCCGCGGTGCTTCTGGCCGTAGGGGCAAAGAAATCGAAGGTACTGCCGCTTGACCACTGTAATGCCGCCGGCGTTAGCGGGGGTGTGGATTTTCTGAGAGACGTATTTACGGGAAAGACGGTGAAAGCCGGCCCTAAGGTCGTCGTAGTGGGCGGCGGCAACGTGGCATATGATGTGGCAAGGACTGCCGTCAGGCAAAAAGGCGTTCAGTCTGTAACCCTTGTCTGCATCGAGCCGGAAGGCCATATGCTTGCCGACAGGGTTGAAGTGGAAGAAGGCGAAGAGGAAGGCGTAGAAAGGATAAACAGTTTCGGCCCTGACAAGATACACGTAGATGCAACCGGCACCGCAAAAAGCGTAACCTTTAAAAAGGTAATATCCATAACCGGCCCTGATGGGCGCTTTAACCCCAGATACGACGAGGATGACAAGATAACACTCGAGGCCGATACGATATTCTTTTCCGTAGGGCAGGCATACGACCTTTCGTTTCTTGACAACTGCGGCCTCGATGTGGCAATGACACCGCGCTCAACGATAAGCGTGAAAGAGGACAAGGTCTCGACATCGCTGCCCGGACTTTTTGTCGCGGGGGACTTGGCTTATGGCCCTAAACTGATAATAGACGCAGTGGCTTCGGGAAAGGCGGCGGCGATGGCAATTCACGAGTACATCAGCGCCTCAAAACCGGCTCTCAAAATTGATGAGAAGCACACAGTAGTGCCCGGCAACGCGGCTGCCCAGTTCTGGAATTACGAGAAGCTGCCGCGCGAAGAAGCAGGAGCCTTTGGAACAGAAGCAAGGCTTAGCGATGTATTTACGCCGGTTGAGACAGGCTATGCCAAAGATGAGGCGGAGCGGCAGGGGCAGAGGTGTCTGAACTGCGCCGTCAATACAATATTTGACGGCAATAAGTGCATACTTTGCGGCGGATGTGCCGACGTATGCCCGGAGTACTGCCTGAAGCTCGTCAGTCTCGATAGGATAAGAGGCAGCGAGACGCTTACGGCGCTTTACAGGGCAAGGTACGGGAAAGAACCGGCGGGGGCAGGCAGCGCAATAGTTAAGGACGAGGACAGGTGCATAAGGTGCAGCCTGTGCGCAAAGCGCTGCCCCGTAGATGCAATAACGATGGAGCGATTTTCATTTAAGGAGGCTTATATCAATGAGTAGCGAGGCGCAGCACAAGGACGGGGTTATATCGAGGCGGGAGTTTTTGAATGTGGCGGCGGCAGGGGCGGCTTTTTTGTCAATAGCGGCTGTGTTTGCCGGATTGTCAAGGTTTTTAAAGCCAAAGGTGGCGTATGAGGAGGCAACGAAGTTCAAAATTGGAACGGCGGACAACTTCCCCGTGGGGGTTGTTACTAAGTTTGACGAAAACGGGGTGTTTGTGTTTTCGAGTGAGGATGGGCTCTATGCCATATCCTGCGTGTGTACCCATTTAGGGTGCAGGGTGGCGCTGACAGAGACAGGTTTCGACTGCCCGTGCCACGGTTCGAAATTCAATAAAAATGGCAAGGTGACCGGCGGACCGGCGCCGAGGGCGCTCCCCTGGCTTCAGATCAGCCGCAGCGTAGATGGAAGCCTCGAAGTTGACACGGCAAAAGAAGTTTCGGCCGGGACAATATTTAAGATCGCATGATTTTGGAGGGACAATGAGTGAATCAAAAAATTCAGGGATAGGCGTACTGGCAGATAACCTGAAGTCTGTCTGGGGTTCGTTTGCGGGGTCTTTTTTCAGGGCAGGCAGGCCCGCGTCCGATATGTCAAGGGCTGCCATAATGGTCAACAACTTCTTCCTGCACATTCACAGCGTAAAGACACATATAAACTCATTGAGACCGGGCTTTACGCTCGGCATGGGGCTTATATCGATGTTTTTGTGCCTGATAACGGTCGGCTCCGGCGTTGCCCTCATGGTTTATTATAATCCATCTATCGAAAACGCCTATAACAGCGTTAAGGACATTAATTTTGTCGTTTTCGCGGGCAGGCTTATCAGGAATTCGCATAAGTGGGCTGGAGAGGGGATGATAGTGTTTGTGTTCCTGCACATGGCGAGGGTCTTCTATACGAATTCGTATAAGAGCGGGCGGGAGTTCAACTGGCTTGTTGGCGTGGTGCTGCTTGGTCTGACCTTCATGTTGAATCTGTCGGGGTATCTGCTGCCGTGGGACCAGCTCTCTTACTGGGCATTGGTTATTGTGTCCAATATCATGCAATCGCCCAAAGAACTAACGGATTCTCTTGGCTTAACCAAGTATTTCGACGTAGGCGGATTTTCAAAGGAACTCTTTCTGGCCGGTCTCAAACCGGGCAAGGAGGCGCTGAACAGGGTGTATCTGCTGCATGTGGTGTTCCTGCCGGTAACGCTTATGGTAATCGTTGGCGTGCACTTCTGGAGGATAAGAAAAGACGGCGGCCTCACAAGGCCGGCCAACTATACGGCAAAATATGAGGATATGAAGTATGTGATAGCGCCAGATAAAAAGGGTGGAATATTCACCCCCAACAAGACCTACGGCCTGATGGAACTTGCAAAGGGCAAGACCCCGGCGGTCAACATTGACGTTGAGAACACGGTGTTGAGCTGGCCTAATCTCCTTGTTGCGGAGGCGGCGGTGTTTATGCTCTGTCTGGCCGGTGTAATCGCGTATTCGTTCTATATCGACGCGCCTCTGAAGGAACTGGCCAATCCCCTGATACCTGAGAATCCGGCCAAGGCGCCGTGGTATTTTCTGGGGCTTCAGGAGCTGCTTTCATACTCCGCCTTCATGGGAGGCGTGGGGCTTCCCACGGTAGCCCTGATGGGACTGGCGCTGATACCGTTTTTGGACAGGGAGACTGACAAGGTTGGCGTATGGTTTTCAGGGAAGCGGGGAAAGGGTGTTGCCATTGAGGCCCTTATCGTTGGTGTAATCGCCTTAGCAGGCCTTATGGCGTTTGTCATATCCTTCGGCTGGTTCAGGACATGGTGGCCGGATATCCCTCAGATAGTGATAACCTTTATAAATCCCGGTGTGATTTGGGTAGGGTTCATGATATTCTGGGCATTGTCGGTAACTGCAAGGACACGCTCGACTAGAATGGGCGCAATAGCCTTGTTTACGATGTTCCTGCTCAGCTACCTGATACTGACCTATATAGGGACAGAACTCAGAGGGCCGAACTGGGGCTTTTATTGGTCAAAGAGCCAGTGGCCGATGCACTAAAAATAAATTGGGAGAGTGTTACATATGAATGACGATAAAAAAGACGAAAAAGGGAAAATATCACGGCGGCAGTTTCTGACGTTTGCCGGCGGCGGCCTTATGCTCGCAGGCGTAAACGTCAACGTTCTGGGGCTTTTAGAGTCCAACACGTCAAACCCGCTCGAGCAGTATCCAAACAGGGACTGGGAGAAGGTCTTCAGGAATATATACCAGGAGGACAGCCACTTTCACTTCCTCTGCGCCCCCAACGATACGCACAACTGTCTCCTGAAGGCGCACATGAAAAACGGCGTAGTAACAAGAATAAGCCCGTCGTATCAATACGGCGAGGCAACGGATTTATACGGCAACAAGGCATCTCACCGCTGGGACCCGCGCATATGCCAAAAAGGCGTGGGCCTTGTCAGAAGACTCTACGGCGACAGGCGCGTAAAGGGCGCTATGATAAGAAAGGGTTTTAAGGACTGGGTAGATAAGGGTTTCCCGCGTGATAAGGAAACGGGGAAACCTCCGGTTGAATATATGAAACGAGGCGACGACAAGTGGCTTAAGATCTCATGGGACGAGATCTATGACATCACGGCTAAGGCACTTCGCAACATAGCCGAGACATATTCAGGCGCGCAGGGTACGCAATATCTGAACAAACAGGGCTATGACCCCGCCGTGGTGGAAGCGACACACGGGGCAGGGGTGCAGACCCTTAAATTCAGAGGCGGCATGGCATTCCTTGGAGCTACCAGAATATTCGGATACTACAGATTTGCCAATATGCTGGCGCTTCTCGATGCGAAGGTGAGAAATGTCAAACCCGAGGACGCCGTTGGCGCACGCGGCTGGGACAGTTACACGTGGCATACCGATCTGCCGCCCGGACATCCTATGGTTACCGGAGCGCAGACCAACGAGTTTGAGTTGTTTGCCGTTGAGAGGGCAAAGCTCCTCCTCGTATGGGGACTGAACTGGATAACGACGAAGATGCCCGACGCCCATTGGATGACGGAGGCCAGATTAAAAGGCGCTAAGGTGGTGGTGATTACCGTTGAATATCCGGCTACCGCGTGCCGCGCCGACGAGGTAATCGTGATAAGGCCGGGCACAGACCCCGCGTTTGCTTTGAGCCTCGCGCAGGTAATCATAAAGGAAAATCTATACGATGTTAATAACATAAAGAAAAATACAGATCTCCCGTTTCTCGTAAGGCTCGATACCCTCAAACTCCTCCATCCAGAAGATGTAATTCCTGGATATAAGAGGATAAACGCAACAAGAAAGACCAATGTCATGGGTAAGGATATAAAGCCCCCGCTGATAAAGGAACAGGGAGACCAGTACATAACGGAGGCACTGTTTAACGAATGGCAGGACTTCGTCGTATGGGATGTAAAGAAAAACGGCCCGGCTGCCATAAACAGGGATGACTTTGGTGATAAGATGCCCGCAGACCCGGCTCTTGAAGGGCTGTTCGATATTACTACGGTTGATGGAAAGAAGGTTCAGGTACGTCCCGTATTTGACCTTATGAAGGAATACGTCAACGAAAACTATACCCCTGAACAGGCGGAGACTATAACATGGGCGCCAAAGGACGCGATAATATCCCTCGCCAGACAGATTGCCGCCAACAAAGAACAAACACTGTTTACAACTGGCATGGGGACGAACCAGTATTTTAATAACGATTTAAAGGACAGGGCGTTATTTTTCCTGTGCGCCCTGACGCGAAACCTCGGCTATCCCGGCGGCAACGTGGGAAGCTATGCCGGCAACTTCAGAGGGGCAATCATAGGCGGCATACCGACATACGCAATGGAAAACCCGTTTGACCAGGAACTTGACCCGACGAAGAAGTCGAAGCTCAGAAAGTGTCTCAAGTATGAATCCGCCCACTTTTTCAACAACGGCGACAGGACACTTCGCGTAGGCGGTCATGTGTTTGCCGGCAAGACCCATATGAACACGCCGTCAAAGGTGATGATGATAAACAACTCCAACTCACTGATAGGAAACGCCAAGGGCCACTACGACGTGGTATTTAACACGTTGAAGGGTTTTGAGATGGTAACCGTGGCTGACTATTGGTGGACTGCCTCGTGCGAGTATGCCGATATAGTGTTTGGCTGCGACGCACCGGCGGAGTTTAAGAAATACGATTTTACTGGTTCCTGCACTAATCCTTTTGTTCAGGTATATCCACGCACTCCCCTTCCACGGCTATTCGATACTAAGCCGGACGTAGATATTCTTGCGGGTGTTGCCATTGCGCTTGGTAAACAGTTAAATGACAAGAGGTTCGCCGACCACTGGAAGTTCGTAACCGATGACAAGATGGAGGTCTATTCCCAGAGGATAATAAACGCCTCGGCCAATCTTGCCGGTTATACGATACAGAAGCTCGAAGAGGACGCCAAAAATGGAAAACCGGCGCTGATGAACTGCCGGACGTATCCCAGAATATCCAGCTATGAGCAGGTTCACGACGGTACGCCGTATTATACGAAATCAGGCAGGCTTGAGTTCTATCGCCACGAAGACGAGTGGATTGCGCACGGCGAAAATATGGTCGTTTACAGAGAGCCGATAGATGCGACATTCTATGAACCAAACGTCATAGTCGGTAAAAAACATACCGCCATAAGGCCAAAAAAGCCGGAGGACTGGGGGTTTTCATCAAATGACCTTTCAACTGATACCAGACAGGTAAGAAACATACAGAAGTCGGGAGAGGAGCTTATGCAGACAAAGCATCCCCTGATGGGCAAGGGTTATAAATTTATCCTGCATACGCCCAAATACCGCCACGGCGCGCATACCACGCCGTCTGATACCGACCTTGTAGCCGTATGGTTCGGGCCGTTTGCCGATATGTACAGGCGGGACAAGCGAATCCCATTCGTTACTGAGATGTATGTGGATATAAACCCGCTTGACGCCAAAGAGATAGGCGTCAACGACGGCGACTATGTCCATATTGACGCCGACCCCGACGACCGTCCATACAGAGGGGCAAAAAAGACCGACGAGCATTATAAAGTCGCACGGCTTCTATGCCGGGCGCGCTACTACCCCGGCACTCCTCGGGGTGTGACAAGGATGTGGCACAATGTCTATCCTGCAACCATAGGGAGCGTCAAAGGACACGAGACCAGACCGGACGGCCTTGCCAAAAGTCCTGAGACGAACTATCAGTCATTGTTTCGCTACGGCAGTCACCAGAGCACGACGCGCGCATGGCTGCGGCCAACGCTGCTCACCGATTCCCTTGTGCATAAGGAGATGTTTGGCCAGACAATCGGAAAGGGGTTTGAACCTGACATCCACTGCGCTAACGGCGCGCCGCGTGAAGGCTTTGTCACAATTCAAAAGGCCGAAGACGGCGGCATAGATGCAAAAGGCCCGTGGAGGCCGGTAAAGAGCGGCATTCGCCCTACTATGGAAAGCGAGGCCATGTTAGCGTTTATAAACGGGAAATTTATAGCCACTAAAAAATAAGGAGACCAGCCCCGATGCAAATGAGAAAGGTTTACAACTGGCAATTAGGCAGGAACGCGTCATACATATATCCTCAGGTGAGGCCACAAAAACAATGGGCCATGGTCTTCGACCTGAATAAGTGCATAGCCTGCCAGACATGCTCACTGGCTTGTAAGACGACATGGACCTCCGGCAAAGGCCAGGAATACATGTTCTGGAACAATGTGGAGACAAAACCCTACGGCGGATATCCGGTAGGCTGGGATATGGGCATTCTGTCCAAACTGGGGCCGCAGGAATGGCATGGCGAGAAATATGCCGGCAAGACCCTCTTTGAGGCTGCCGAAAAGGATGAGAAGATACTCCAGCACATAGCCGCCGATGAGGACTGGGCACATCCCAACATTGGTGAGGATGAGATTGCCGGTTCGATTAATAAGGGCGACTGGCTCACCCTACCCCACAGGGTGTGGATGTTCTATCTGCCACGGACATGTGCCCACTGCACATACCCGGCATGTCTGGCGGCCTGCCCGCGAAAGGCGATTTACAAGAGGCCAGAGGACGGCATCGTCCTTATCGATCAGTCCCGATGCCGCGGCTACAGGGAGTGCGTGCGTGCATGTCCCTACAAGAAGCCGATGTTTAATGTTGAGACGAGGATAAGCGAGAAGTGCATAGGTTGCTACCCTAAGGTTGAACAGGGCCTGATGACCCAATGCGTTACCAACTGTATTGGAAGAATAAGGCTGCATGGATACTTAAATACACCAGAGAAGGCAGTGAAAGAAAACCCTATCGATTATCTTGTGCATGTGAGGAAGCTGGCGCTGCCGCTATACCCGCAGTTTGGAACGGAGCCGAATATATACTACATCCCTCCGATACACGCGCCGGTGTCCTATCTGGAGCAGATGTTTGGCCCGGGCGTGGGCACTGCGGTCAGGACGTATAAGAATATACCCAACGACCAAACTCTTAAGGGACTGCTGGTCTTATTCGGGAGTATGGAGAAGATCCTCTCTTCGTTCAAGGTTGACGATAAGCTCGCATACGGCTTCGATGATAAGGGCAACGAGATAGTTAAGGTGCCCGTAACCGAGCCTATGTTTGTGAGGGAATTTTTCGATTCAAAACTCAAAGTATTCAGGCAAAATACACCTTAAGGGGCAACGGAGGCTATGATGATAAGAAAGATTTTTTTAGTGCTTGCAATAGCCCTTGCATTTGTACAGGGCGCGTATGGACAGGGAAAACCCTTTGTAGAGATTACATCGTTTCACAAGGATGCCGATGTCTCTAAAGTTGGTATAAACGATGATGTGTGGAAGGATGTTGCTTCTTATAAGCAGCCGCTTCAGAGGCAGTTTCTCTTGGAGCCAAAGCCAAAGGATGTGGGCGTGAAGGAGGTGCATGTACAGTCTGTTAACGACGGCAGGTTCATCGCATTTCGCCTGACGTGGAAAGACGATACGAAAGACGATACACTCAAGATAACTAATTTTTCTGACGCGGCGGCGATACAATTCCCCGTTTCCTCCGACCCGCTCCCTGAGTATTTCATGGGAGAGCCAAAAAAGCCCGTGCATATCCTCTATTGGAAGGCATGGAGGACTAAAGACCAGAGAGATGGGACGCAAAGCGTCAACACAAGCTATCCCAATATGACAATCGATATGTACACCTTCGACTACAAGGTCACAGGCACGGGAACTGATAAGACACAGGCACAGAAAGATATGTTTATTCCCGGAAGAGCGGCTTTAAATCCTATAGACAGCGCTCACAAGGAGATAATAGAAGAGGCATCGGCAGAAGGGCCAGGTACATTAAAAACCAAACCAGTGGAAAATACGGTGGGAGATGCCCAATGGCAAAACGGCACATGGACGCTTGTGATGAGAAGGCCGATGACGGTAGCCGACAAGGAAAGCGTACAGTTCAAGGCCGGAGAGAGAAAACCAATAGCCTTTGCCGTATGGGAAGGACACCATATGGAAGGCGGCGGGCGTAAGGCAGTGTCCCCGGCATGGGCCGAAGTGATGGTGCAATAGCTATGGATGAATTAGTCTATCTGTATAAGTTAGCCTCATTGGGACTTCAATATCCCGACGAAACAGGCTGGGCTTCCATAGAGAATATACTTTCTGAAAGGGAAGCGCTCTTCGAGGGGGAAATGCTACTGTTGGTAAATAATTTCAACAATGAATTCAGGGGCGCGGCAATTGAGGATATTCAGTCGGACTATCTGAGCTTCTTTGATTTAGGGGGCCAGATTTCCCCATACGAGACCGAGTATCTGACAGAAAAAATATCCAGAAAACCATTTGAACTGTCTGATATCGCCGGTTTTTACAGTGCGTTTGGTCTGAGTATCAATCAGTCGTCCAATAACAGGGAGATAGTTGACCACATCTCAGTAGAGCTTGAGTTCATGGCGCTCCTCACATGGAAGGAACGATATGCCGTGGAAACGAAGTCTAAGGAACATGAGGAGATTGTTCTTGACGCGAAGAGGAAATTTTTGAAAGACCATCTTGCAAGGTGGGGATTTTTTTACTGCCGTCAGATGGAGAGTCTCGAAGGAGCTTTCCATAAAAGCCTTGGGAGGATTGTGGAGGCGCTGCTCACGTCGGAGTGTGAAAGGCACGGTCTCGATAAGACCCTCTATAACAAAGATTTGACGAGAGAGGCCCTGAGCGGCGTCAGGTGCGATACGCTGACTTGCGGTGCTTTGCCGGAACTACATATAACGGAGAGGGAGGATTATGCACGGTAGATATTATTCATGGATGATATTCATATCGGCAGCGGTGCTGATAGTATTCACTTTAATGTTTGTTCGCGGCGAGATGTCGCCTGAGTGGAAACCGTACCAGCTGCAGTACAGAGACCTGGCTATAGCCTCAGCCAAAGACACGGACACTAAAAAGACTGCCCTGTCAATGGACATCGAGGTCAGGCAGCTCTACCTTGGAGCGCTGAAGCGAGTTGACAGGTGCACAAGCTGTCATCTGGGCGTTGAGAATCCCGCAATGGAAAAGATGCCGCAGCCGTTAAAGACACACAGCGGTCCATATCTGAAAAATCACCCGTCAGACAAGTTCGGCTGCACAGTATGCCACAACGGCCAGGGCCGCGCGGTGGATATGGAAAACGCGCACGGGCTTGGTCACAAGGCGCATTGGGATTTGCCCATATTGCCGTTGAAGTATATTCAAAGCGCGTGTGCCTCCTGCCATGACGCCGGCATGCTGAAAGACAACGGCGGCGTTAACGTGGCAAAGGGCGATGTGCTCTTCAGAGAGCGCGGTTGCAAGGGCTGCCACAAACTTGACGGCGTGGGCGGCGTCATAGGAAAGGCACTCGACGGCGTAGGCTCTCAGCCCGTGGCGTATTTTCCGATGAAAAACATTCAAGGCGAGAAAACCGTCTATGCCTGGATGAAGGAACACTTCGACGACCCAAGAAATGTCGTTGCCACCAGCGAGATGAAATCGGACTTCACCGACGAGGAGACAGACCAGTTGACGACATTCGTGCTGTCGCTGCACGCAGATGAGATACCCAAAAAGTACAGGCGTCTCGGGAAAGGCTTGGACATACCAGATTCTGGGGAGTATTTGTATAAGATGTACTGCGGCGCCTGCCATGCCTCTGGAAAGGACAGCGTCTATGACGAAGTGTTTAAAAGGACTATTCCATCAATTCAAAATCCTTCATTTTTGAAGGCAGTGGATAAGAAATATCTGAAGACGGTTATAGAAGAGGGACGCGCCGGAACTCAGATGACGGCATGGAAATCCTCTGCCGCCGGACTAACAGACGGGCAAATCGACAAGATAATTGATTACATTGTTCAGGATAAGCCTGCCACAGTTGCAGCGGCGTTTGACTGCACACCGTATAAACCTGACGTACAAAACGGCGAAGAGCTGTTCAGGGTACGCTGCGTAAGCTGCCACGGCAAAAAAGGCGAGGGCGGCGTCGGCCTTAACCTCAGAAATCCCGTAGTCCAAAAAGAGGCAAGCGCGGAGTTCCTCGCTATCACACTGCGCGATGGAAGAGAAGGCACCCACATGGCGTCATTCGGACCTGATGGGGCAGGCCTGAGTAACGAAAACATCGCCGACATCGTGGCATTCGTTAAGACGCTTTCAACGAAGAAGTGATTTAACCTGCTAAGAGGTGAGCTGATGAGGACAACAGCCCGCGCCCAGCCCTGAGTAAGAGGGTGCGCGGGCTGTTGCCTGATACCAATCAAAGGAGTAATTCGGAGCATCCTTCGACAGGCTCAGGATGATTCAATTGTTTTATGATGATTCGATTATTAGAGGAATATCCCTTCTATGAACGAATACCCTTACTTCTATGAACGTATCTATGTACAAGAAGATTTCTATAACAATCAAATAAATCTATAACAATCAAATAAATCTATAACAATCAACTCACACTATGATAATCGAAGAACTCTATAATAATCGAAATAAAAATCGAATCATCCTGAGCCTGTCGAAGGATGCTCCTTATTACTCCTTTGTCTTGAGCTTGGCATTAGAATATTCAACAAGTTTCTCCCATTCACCGCTAATCAATGCCTCTTTTTTCCTTCGTGACCAACCTTTTATCTGTCTTTCTCTCAAGGAAGCATCATGGGTTGTAGCCATTTCACAACAGTATTCCAGCTTCTCTGGCAACCTTTTGGCTGTATATCCATCGTAACGGCCATCGTTATGCTCATAAAGCCGTTTTTCTAAATCCACAGTAGAACCAGTGTAATATGAGCCGTCCGAACATTTTAAGACATAGACCCATGCCATGTTTTTAGGATAGCAATTCGGAGCATCCTTCGACAAGCTCAGGATGATTCGATTGTTATATGATGATTCGATTGTTCAGGCAATTAATATATTCGTTGCAATGTCAAATTGATTATGCTACAATCTTTCATTCTTATACCAGATGATGGAGGCGTTATATGCCCAAAAAAATAAAGAAGCCCCCCAAACCTAAAGATCGCTCTAAAGTATTACTATGGATTGTCGACAAAATTATTCTTATTGTTATAGCGATAGCTGCTGGTTATGCTGTTTATTACTTTACGACACACAAAGAAGATGTTAGGAAACAAGAAGCACTCGTCGCTACAATTGAAAACGCTGAAAAGATTCAGGTGAATGATCCAAAAGCGGCTTTAGAAATATATAAAGATACCCTGAAATCATTATCCCCACAAAGCGACCCTCAACTCTTCGCCCGAGTAAAGCAGAACGAAGGTGACTGTTTATCTGATTTGTCGTTAGTCAATAACAGGGAAGATAATCTGAAAAACGCGATAATTGCATATGAAGCGGCGCTGGAAATAAGAACATTTAATAAATATCCTAATGAATATGCCTCTATTCACAATAATCTTGGAATTGCTTACAGAAACCTTTCAGAGGTGCGGGAAAAAGAGAAAAATGTAAAATATGCCATTAAGGAATATGAGGAGGCCCTTACAATATATACCATTGACAAATTTCCGATTGATTACGCACAGACTCAAAATAATCTTGGAAATGCTTACGGAAACCTTTCAGAGGTGCGGGATAAAGAGACAAATGTAACCCTTGCCATTAAAGCTTACGAGGAGGCCATTAAAATCAGAACCATTGACAAATTTCCGATTGATTACGCACAGACTCAAAATAATCTTGGAAATGCTTACGGAAACCTTTCACAGAAAAGGAATAAAGAGACAAACATAAAACTCGCCGTTAAGGCATACGAGGAGGCCCTTAAAATATATACCATTGACAAATTTCCTACTCAATATGCAGGGATCCAAAATAATCTTGGAGTTGCCTATTGGGAACTTTCAGAGGTGCGGGATAAAGAGACAAATGTAAACCTTGCCATTAAGGCATATGAGGAAGCCCTTAAAATCAGAACCATTGACAAATTTCCGATTGATTACGCACAGACTCAAAATAATCTTGGAAATGCTTACAGAAACCTTTCACTGGCACGGGATAAAGAGACTAACGTAAAACTTGCCGTTAAGGCATACGAGGAGGCTCTTAAAATCAAAACCATTGACAAATTTCCTAATGATTACGCACAGACTCAAAATAATCTTGGAGCTGCTTATAAGGAACTTTCACAGGTAAGGGATAAAGAGACAAATGTAAAACTTGCAGTTAAGGCATATGAGGAGGCATTGAAGATTTATACTCAAAAAGATTATCCCGATTCTTATGAACTTGTAATGAAAAACCTGAATAAGGCCAGGGAAATGCTGCGGTGAGCGCGTCGTTATAGGAAGTTGCTGACAAATGAGTAGTCGGAGCATCCTTCGACAGGCTCAGGATGATTCTATTGGTAGGATGATTCTATCGTTAGATGATTCTATCGGTGGTATTTTGATCTCGGGAATCATCCTGAGCCTGTCGAAGGATGAGGGTTTATTCAAATATCAAATATAATTACGGCAGTCCAACCCTTATCACCCTTGTCAAGTTGCAGCTTATGATACGTGGCCGCCTTTATCAGGAAACCGCAGTCGTGTTTCTCCAGATTAAAATGCTCGCCTTTGATTTCAGCGCTGAGGTGGCGGTTGTCCAGGGATGCTATATTAACCTGTCTTCCTATAAACCCGTTCGTGTCAAACAGGCAGATTAGTTCATTAAGCCATGCGACTAGTAGTCTTTCGGTAGTGTCCTCTGTAACTGTTACCTGTATTGTTGTAAGAGGCTCGACGTTATCTATTTCTGTTGTGAGCGAATAAAACCCAATCGCGGCGGTTTCAAAGATTTCCTCAAGCGTCGGGGCAGATACTTTTATCCCCAAATCGCCCGATATGTCAAGCATCTCAATGTTTTCCATGCCTCAGTAAATTACCATTTCAGGCCGATTACGTGCAACTCGCAGCTGCGGCTATGCGAATAGCTGGCCTCAGTCGTCAGGGCAATCGCATTTGAAAAATAAAGCAGAAGATACCGATGCAATCATTCCGGCTTGCAGACTGTGTCATAATTATTTTTATCCAATGCGGAACAAAGTTACGGATTCAGACCCGGAAGGTGTTGTAAGGATGCACTCATACGAGTGGATATGATGCTTGGGACGGGCAGGCAATGGGTAATGCCGATATCAGGAGCTACTTTGTGAGCATACCTCACGACAGGTTGATGGAGGACATCAAAGAGCAAGTGGCGGATGGACGGGTAGTGAAACTGATAGAAGGCTATCTGAAGCAGGGCGTAATGGATGGCCTCGACCTGTGGGAACATGAAAGAGTTACACCGCAGGTGTCAGTCCACTACTGGCTAATATCTATCTGAACAAAATCGACCATGCAATGAGCGGTTTAGGATACGAAATGGTAAGATACTCTGATGATTGTGCGCCACGAGGCTGCACAAAAGATGAGAGTAGGTCTCTCGGAGCCGGTTTTCAGGAACAGGCTTCAAACCACCTCAAGCGGCTGTAGTCAAAGGGTTCTTTGATAGCATTGACCATGAACTTATGATGCGAGCGGTGCATAAACGTGCCGAATCCAAGTGGATATTGCTGTGTGTTGAACGGTGGCTTAAAACACCGGTACAACTACCAGATGATACAAAAACGACATAAATAAGTTTGAAGATATAAGGATTGCAGTCGTCTCGCCTTACGAATTGCTTTTAAAGGAACTTTTAAGCCTATGAGATACAAAACATGACGGCCATGATGGGGAACTTGAGACATCTATGTTGCTTGTCATGTCCCCAAGCCTCGTGAAGAAAAACATTTGGCGCAAGCAACTACCATTATGGAAAAATGTTCTTGACTTTTTGGGTAGCATTTCGCTATGCTATATAGGTAATTTATTTAAGAGTATCGGATTGTTGGTATGCTGAAGAGGTGGATATAATGCATCTGATGGAGTGGACCTTCTATGGAATTGTGTTTATGTCATGCCAAATCGCGAATTCAAGGTTAGGGAGAGATTGTTAAGAGCTAAAATAGAGGCGTTCCTGTCGACTGCAATAAAGTTAAGCAGATGGAAGGACGGGGAAAAACTGATGGAGTTTCCTCTCTCCCCGTATTATTTGTTTGTACGGATAAGAGCCAATTCAGAGGATAAAGGCTTTGTGTTGCGAACGCCGGGAGTTATACGCTTCGTAGGTGCGAAAAATAGCAACGGGTATGGTTATGAATCCGTACCGCATCGGCAGATAACCTATCTGAAGATAATATCAGAAAGTAAGGAAGCAGTAAATTCCTATCCTTTTATGATCGAAGGGCAAAAGGTAAGGGTAACGAAGGGGCCTTTTGTCGGAGTCGATGGTCTCCTTAATTAAGGAAAAAGGTTTGCACAAGCTGGTTTTTTTTTATTGATATGTTACGGCAGGGAGTGTCTGTCGAAATAGACGCTTCCGACGTAGAATCTATTTAGCGTTTAGTTAGAGTTCAGGGAAGATATTTGCCTTGAGTCTGTAACATGATGTTTTACTTACATTTTCTGGGCGGGATATGTAAGTGACAGCGGTGGAGCTATGTGCATCATAGCCTGAACGCAGCGCCTGTCCCCTTCTATGACAGAGAGAAATACAGAGAGAAATAGAGAAATATAGATATGTCTTTACTTAAAAGCAGCTCGTTGATTTTCGCAGGCTTGATGATTGGAAGTATAGCTAATTACCTGTTTCAGGTTACCATGGGGCGGATTCTTACTGTTACGATGTACGGAGAGCTAAACGCCCTTTTTTCCATCACTGCGATTTTTGGCGTACCGTTTGCGAGCCTGACCACCTATTTGGCAAAGAGCATATCCCACGACCATGCTATCGGCAGGAACGATAGCATAAAATTGGTCATTAAGAAGGCATACAAATCTATTGGTATAGCTATCGTTGTTATATTTCTCATAGGAGGTCTTTTCTCCGGCTTTACAAGCGAACGGCTGAAGATGGATAGTATAATTCCAGTTTTGCTGCTTTTTTTGTATATAGGCATATCCACTGTAACTCCGGTTAATATGGGCATATTACAGGGATTGCATAACTTTAGGATGATTTCATTCTTGTCCGCCGGAGGGGGCGTTTTAAAATATCTGTTCGGAGTTGCCCTTGTTGCCCTCGGCCTCGGGCTAAATGGAGTCATGGCAGGGATGATTATTGCCGGTATATTAGTGGGCTATTTATCATTTATTCCTATAAAAAAAGAGATGAAGCCCCCTGATGGCCCGGCTATGATTAATGACGATAATAACAGCACCCCGCTGTCTTTCTTTATTCCGGTTATTGTTGCGAATTTGGCCTTTGCCGTTTTGACGCAGTCTGATATTATAATGGTTAAGTATTTTTTCTCACCGGAAGACGCCGGCTTCTACAGTTCTGCAGCTGTTATTGGCAAGACGGTGATGTATATTCCGGGGGCGATAGTGTTGGCTCTTTTCCCTTCGGTCGCATCCAGTAAGGCGAGGGAGGAAGGCACCATGAACCTGATTCTTAAAGCGCTTGCGCTTACTGTGCTGATGTCTGGTGGAGGCGCTTTAGTTCTCTACTTTTTCCCGGGGCAGGTAATATCGGTATTTTTTGGAGGGAAGTTCGCTCAGGCAGCTCATCTGATAGGACTTTTCGCAATAGTGATGCTTCCTATGGCATTTATAATGGTACTGATGAATTACAACCTTGCGAGGGGCAGCTGCATGTTTGTCTATATTATGATTTTTTGCTCGCTTTTTCAAGTTGCGGGGATTTCTGTTTATCACAACAGCCTCAAATCAGTCCTTAGAGTAATATTGCTTTCAGGGAGTCTTTGCGGTTTACTAATGTTTATCGCGTTAGGGATTGAATACTTTGGATTTGGGGCTATGTTAAATAGTTATCGTAAAACTCAGGCGGTACATTGATTGAGAAACATGCGATTCTACTGTAATAAAAATGAATGCGGCAATATCTTATGAAGCTGATATCCATAGTCGTTCCTTTGTACTGTGAAGAAATAAATATAGCTATGATGTTAATGACATATCTTTTTTATAAACCGGGATTTTTCTATCCTATGACGATGATACTGGTAAGTAATACGTTTCTTATCGTAATAGCGCCAATATGCCTTGGTTTTATAGCCTTATACATAGGTAATATCCAATCTGAGGTTACTAAAAGGCCTTTGTATAGAGTTAAAGACCGGATTATTTTGATGAATTAATTGCGGCATTATATTGTTGGCAGTGTGGTAAAAGTCCATTTGCGTCATTGCTGTTTATTTAATATAGTAAGAGAAGTTGCTGAGAGGAAATGCCTTGAAATATATTATAAATGAAAAGCCAGGTGATCCTTTAGCCGGGCGTACGCTGTACATAACTAAATTTGTTTCGGATGGAGACATAGAAGACAAGAACGTTTTAGATATAGGTTGCGGGTTTGGGTGGTTTCCGTTAAATTGCTTAAGTAGAGGTGTGAAAAGTATAGTTGGATTAGAGATTAGCGAGGATAGTCTTAGTATTGCAAAAAAGTATTTAATTTCAGAAAAGCTATCTTTAAATATTGGCATCGCGACGGATTTAGCTTTTGACAACGATAGCTTTGATACGGTCACAGCATGGGATGTTATAGAACATATACCTTTAAAGACTGAAGAAGCGATGTTTAAAGAAGTTTACAGGGTTTTAAAACATAATGGAGTCTTTTATATGTCAACACCTCATAGTTCTTTATTCTGCACTATTTTTGATCCTGCATGGTGGTTAATGGGACATCGTCATTATTCACAAAATGAGCTTGTTTCTATCGCAGAAGATAACGGATTTAAGGTGGAACTATTTGAAATACGAGGCGACTGGTGGGATTTAGCAACAATATGGAATCTATATATATCAAAATGGATATTTAGAAGAAAACCATTTTTTTATTCTTATTTTCGTAAGCAAATAAACAAAGAATATGCTAAAGGAAATGGTTTTACACAGGTCTTTATGAAGGCAAAGGCAATGAAAGAATAAAATTGGACTTCATATTATTCAAGATAGCAGGTGTGGAGTTTTGGAAATGGGTTAGAGCTGTGAGTTAAATGATCATATTATTCGGAGCAAAAAATATAGAGGATGTCCATGCCCTATATGCATTGATCTTCAGAGGGCATTGACATCTCGACCACTCATAAAAAGCAAGGAGAACAAAGCGATACCATTAAACACCTATAAGGCGTTTCGAGATGGCAAGTCTCTTTAGAAAGACGCTTTCGACAACTAATCCCATAGAGTCCTGTTTTTCAGTAACCAGGACAGTAACCTTTAGAGTGAAGCGCTGGAGGGAAGTTGACATGAGACAAAGGTGGGCGGCCGCAGCGCTGCTGTGTGTCGGGAAGAAATTTAAACGGATTAAGGGTTACAAAGATATTTCAAAACTCGTAGCTGCTTCGCAGCAAAAAACACTTGACAAGAAGGAGGTTGCTGCGTAAAATATGCGTACTGAAGGCATTCCTGCTTCAATGGAAATCGGGATAACCTCTCGTCGAGGGATAACCTGTTGGGACTAATCAGACGGTTAGAAGGGAGTGGGCGAAAGTTTACGCCCTACAAAAACCTTAACCGGATGAAAGGTCTCTGATGCCTTAAAAACTCATGCTTTTAGGTATGGATGCTTCTGAGCATAACTGCTCTCGCAGTATCTTAAAATGTGAATCGGATTTGTCCAATTCACGCTGAACCAGGACAAAACCACGATTGCAGATAAGGGTCCACTATACAGATAGGTCCCGCGCAGAACTGATTGGAGGTCACAATGACTAAAGAAAATATATTGTTTATACGTGAAAGAGAAAGTGTTCAAAGCAATTGGGTAAACTATGGAATGGGAGTAGTTGCAACAATTGCATCTAAGGAATTTAACGTAAAATTAATAGATAATGTATCGAAGTACGTTACATATTCAACAGGAGATATTCTAGGTGTAATAAAAACATTTAAGCCGGCTGTTGTTTGCTTTTCGATTGCAACAGTAAACGCATACTCATCGTATGCGACTATATCGGCTATTAAAGAACTATATCCCCGATTGCCAATCGTGGCCGGAAGTCTCCACGTAGGCCATAAGTACAAAGAAGGTCTTGATCATAAAATTGATTACATAGTAAGAGGTGAGGCTGATCTGGTCATAATTCCATTGCTAAATAAGATTATTAAAAACAATTTCGACAAATCGGATTCAATAGATATTGAAGGTGTAGCATACTATCGTAATAATGAATTAGTTAATAGCGGAATAACCCCGTTGCCCTTCAACCTCGACGAAACGTCGTCTGTTGATTATAAGCTCTACGATTTAGATAAATACATACGCTGCGATGCTGACCTTGATCTGTTTGGACGAGTTTTAACTCAAAGAGGTTGTCCATTCAGATGCACTTTTTGCAGTGATGAGTTTACACAAACAAAAGTACGTTATAGGAGTCTCGATAATGTTATGATTGAGATAGAAGATAAGTATAAGATGGGAATTAAGACCATTAATTTACAAGACGCCGATTTTACAATGTCAGAAAAGCGTGTTACCGACTTTTGCAATCGCATGATAGATAGTGGCTTAAGTAAAAAGCTCAAAATTACTTGTCAGACTGACTCGTTTAAACCATTTAACCTGGCAACGTTAGAACTAATGAAAAAGGCCGGATTTACAACTATAGCATTAGGTATTGAAAGAATGGTAAAATCGTCGCAAGTAATGATCAATAAGAAGCTTAATAACGACATTGTTATACAAAATCTCAAGAATATACGGCAAGTAGGGTTTAATACAATGGTTAATTTTTTAGTAGGTTTTCCGTTTGAAACAATGGCTACGTTAGAAGAAGAGACCGTAATTTTTAAAGAGATTATGAGTAAATACGCCGATATTACACAAGTACCCATCTTGATGCCGATGCCTGGAACGGTCGAGTATGACCGTCTGACCAGCAACAGGGAATGGTATTTAAACCCCATGTTGTTTCAAGATAAGGTGCCTCTCTATAAAGTCATAGAAAGATTAAGCGTTGACCCGGAGGAAGTTAATATTTACGGTTTTAAAAAAGGCTTGATCAAGAAGATGCTGAAAATTAGAGAAGATTTCAGACTGGCGGGAATACTTAAGAAAAGCAGGATTTTGTACATGTTATATAAATATAGTCTAATCTTAGCAAAAATATCAAGAATGCTATATAAACTGAATCCCAAACTAGAGTATTTCTTATTCGGATATTTAAGACTGGTTCTTGTAAATTTGCAGGATTGGCTAACTATTTATTGGTATAAAAAAGTAAATAAACATTAAAGGAGTACATTCTTTGGCAGTGTCCGATCAACTTTTTTTGATATCAGGGGTAATCGGCAAAGTTTAGTGTTAAGCGTGCTTTTCTGAAGTGTCCATTTGGATTGGATGTGTTAATTAGTTTACGGATGTATTCTGTATGTATTTAATACGAAGAATCGTGAACTTAGGTTTTCCTCAATGGGGCACTATAATTGGGAATGCATGCAAAAATGGGATTAGGAGTGATTGCAACGCAGTAATAAATATATTTAGATTCTAAATATTTTTAAAAAATATCATGATAAGCTTTTATAAATACATAAGAAAATATTTAATGAAGAGTATTTCGCCAAAAATACTTGGTGACGGATTAAAGAGCTGTAACGAAATTGGGAAGTCTCTCGTTAAAAAGAAGGGTGTCGATTGTTTTTTAGACGTAGGGGCCGGAGAAGGACAACTTACTCTAGAGTTTGCAGAAACTATTAAGACTAAACATATTTATGGGATAGATTTTGTAGATAGTAATATTATATTACTAAAAGAGAAGTCAATAAATGCGGTTAAAGTTGATTTAAATGGTCATTTTCCATTTGATGATTCTTCTTTCGACATAATTTTATCAAGCCAAAATATAGAGCATATTTGCAATGTAAGAAGTTATCTTGGGGAATGCTATCGCTGTTTGAAAAAGGGTGGACAGTTTATAGTACTTACGGAAAACCTTGCCGCGTGGGATAATATTTTTTCGTTAATATTAGGATGGCAGCCTTTTTCTACAACACCCATAGATGGGTGGAATGTTGGTAATCCTCTTACATGGCATCTTGACGAAGAGAAGACTCTTCTCAAGTCCGATAATATAGAAACGTATAAAAATACAGGTGTGGTTGGAGTGGCCGGGCACGTTAGAGTGCCTACGATAAGTTCGTTAAAAGAATTATTGCAAAAAACTGGCTTTATTGATATTGAAATTTATACGAAAGGGTATTTTCCCTTCTGGGGAACATTATCAGAATGGCTGTGCAGTATTGATAAAAGACATGGTCACTTTTTAATAGCTTCGTGTTTTAAATAATAGAAAAGTATTTGTAGCATATTAAGTCAGTGTTGCAATTGTTGCCGCCTGTGAATTTTACGGGGAAATCAATCAGAGTAGCTTAAGTACGAACCGGAATTAAACAAAAGGCAATCTATTCAATTGATAAAAGATGGATGAAGCAAGAAAAATAGATATACAGCGGAAATTAAGGCTTGACTTAATTGAATTACATTATATAGCTCACGCAGGCCATATTGGTGCTTCGTTGTCTTGTATGGATATAATGATTCATATTATGTTATTTGAAATGGGATGTAATGATTATTTTATTCTTTCAAAAGGACATGCTGCCGCTGCATTATATACTATTTTACACTACAAAAAACTTATATCCGATGAGGAATTAGCCTCTTTTTACAAAGACGGAACTACTTTGCCAGCGCACCCGCCCGCAATATCGAAAAGTTACATCCCTTTTGCAACTGGCTCGTTAGGGCACGGTCTGTCAATAGCCGCAGGCATGGCGCTTCATAAAAAGCTTGGGAAAGACACATCAGATTATCGCGTCTTTTGTCTTCTTTCCGATGGTGAATGTAATGAAGGTGCAGTATGGGAAGCTGTTTTATTTTCCGTTAAACATAAGCTGGAAAATCTTATAATCATGATTGATAGAAATGGATTGCAGGGGTTTGACAAAACGGAAGGCGTGACAGATGACGGAGTAAGCGCGTCCAAGTGGAAAGCGTTTGGCTGTGACGTGTATCAGTGTGACGGTCATAATTTAGAAGACATGGCATCTGTCTTTCTTAACATAAAAGCGAACTCCGCTCCAATAGTTGTTATTTTTAATACTATAAAGGGGAAAGGGATAGGCTACATGGAAGGCAAGTTGGAATGGCATTATCTTCCAATGGATGACATCCAATATGCAACTGCGATAAAAGAAATCAGGGAAAAATATAGTGCGTAAGTTATTTGCAAAATTTATGGAAAACGTGAGCTTTGAAAAAGAAAATATAGTGTTTTTAACGGGCGATGTCGGCTTTATGTCTCTTGAGGGTCTCAGAGAGAACCTAAAACATAGATTTATAAATGCAGGCGTTGCCGAACAGAATATGATAGGTGTAGCTGCAGGACTCGCATTTATGGGTAATATGGTGTGGTGCTACAGTATTGCGCCTTTTGTTACGGCAAGAGTTTACGAACAATTAAGAAACGATGTTGATTTACACTGCATGAACGTCAAGGTGGTAGGCAATGGTGGCGGCTATGGGTATGGCATTATGGGTCCGACGCATCACACCATAGACGATATTGCTCTTATGCACGCATTACGAAACTTTAAAATATATGTCCCAGCCTTTGCCAGCGACGTGGAGCAGGTTCTGAAACTTATGGTTAATGAAAATGTCCCATCGTATTTGAGACTCGGCTTAGCCCAGGATGCTGCCTTTGATGTACCAGTGTTCTCTCCAATGCGTAATATAAGCAGAGGTGATAAGATAACCGTTGTCACCGCAGGTCCACTGATACATGAAGTAATAGGGAGTATGGATAAACTTTCCGGCAAGGAGGTCGTAGATTTATGGTGCATTGGACAATTGCCACTTTCTTTCCCCGATGAGTTCATCTTATCGTTAAGAAAGACTAAGAAATTATTAGTTTTAGAGGAACATATCTCTCATGGCGGTATTGGGAGTGTGATATCAACTGAAGTGTTGTCAAAGGGCTTTGCGCTTGACATGTTTGTTCACCGTTATGCTCTGGGATACCCTTCGAAAAGGTACGGAAGCCAAATGTGGCATAGAAAGGAGTGCAAAATCGACAGCGAAGCTATATACTATGATATAATGGACATGATAGCATGAGGCAGGACGGTAATTTTTGTAAATCTACGCTCAGATACATCAGTTCTGGAGGACGTTACTGTGCTTACAAATAAATATATTTCTGTAGTTGTAGCATGCTATCGGGATGAACTTAGTGTGACAGAAATGTTAAAAAGGCTTCAGGCGACGATGGAAAAGATAACCCCCAACTGGGAAGTTATCTATGTTAATGACGCAAGTCCCGATAATGCCGAATATGTCTTACTTGAACAGGCTGCAATAAATCCCAGATTAACGGTAATATCCCATGCCCGAAACTTTGGGGCGCAGGTAGCATTTTCGACAGGGCTTGCACAGGCAATAGGAGATGCAGTAGTAATAATGGATGGAGATCTGCAGGATCCACCTGAATTGATAGAGGAATTTATACAAACATGGCTTTCAGGTTATAAAGTAGTTTATGGAATAAGAAAGAAGCGCCACGAGGGGTCTATTCGTAATATTGGATATAAAGTATTTTATAAAATTTTAAACAAAATAGCATATATCGATATACCGCTGGATGCAGGGGAGTTCTCTTTAATGGATCGTGTCGTTGTAGATGTTATATCAGCCAGCAGGGAACGAGACAGGCTTATAAGAGGGTTGCGGGCGTATGCCGGGTTTAAACAAAAGGGTATTGAATTTGAAAGACCGCAGCGCTATTCGGGCGAATCTACCCAAAGTTTGCTGGATTATTTTATGTGGGCATTTAAATCCTTCATATCTTTTTCATTGGTTCCATTGCGCATAATAACGACGATGGCTTTTATTATGGGTATAGCCTTAACATTTCTTTTAATGTATTATATAGGCGGTTTTTTGTTGGGTTTTTCTGCTCCTAGAGGATATATGACTTTATTAAGTTTGATTTTAGGTATTGGTACTATGGTTATGCTGTCGCTGGGTATTATCGGAGAGTATATTGGACGATTATTTGTAGAAATTAAACATCGCCCACAACCGGTAATTAGTGCTTTAGTTAATGACCATCGCAAGGAATCCATTCGCTGGCTTGGTCAAACAGACACAAAAAACTCTGAAGATTAAAAGGATACCTCATGAAATTGGCGTTTGTCTCGGTAGAAAATGGCATAGTAGCAATCGGTTTTAGGAAGATGGCAGCTGTTGCCCGCACCATGCAGCCTGACGCGGGAGTGTATTATGTGGTGCCGGCGCAGTTTTTCAATCCCCTCAATTTAATTCTGCCAAATAGAGTGGATAAAGATATTTTTTCAGAGAAAGAAATAGACGATATTGCAGAACATTTAGCACTTTTCGACATGGTGTGTTTTTCTTCCATGACGGCTTTTTCCGCTCTGACAAAAAGGATTATTGCAAAGATACGGCGAGTTAATCGTGATGCGTACATAGTATGGGGCGGGGTTCACTCGATCGTGTATCCAGAAGACGCGATACAATTCGCTGACGCCATATGTGTGGGCGAGGGTGAAAAAGACTTTAAGGAATTTTTTACCTTTTTTCGCGATGGATTAGATTTCACAATGACCAAAAACTTTTGGTTTAATATAGGCGATAGAATAATAAAAAATGGTTTTTCCCCCCTAAACACACCTCAGGAAATGGATAGTTTTCCGTTTCCTCTTTATGCGGACAGAGAATTAATATACAGAAAAAATAAACGAGGATTTGCAGATTGTGGGCTGTCCGACTACCTGGCTAACAATAGTCTTTGCTATAACACAGTTTGGTCGATTGGTTGCCCTAATAAATGTATTTACTGCAGCAATTCCAAATTCACTGAAAACGATAAAAACTATAAAATACTCAGACACCCAAGCGTTGAATATATTATTGCCGAGGTAGAAAGTGTTTTAGAGAAGCACCCGCATATCTCCACAATATCTTTCCACGACGATTCCTTTATGGCAATCCCTTATGCTACCCTTGAAAGGTTTGCGTCTCTGTGGAAGGAAAGAATTAGCAAACCTTTTTGTGTACTAGGTCTAATACCGTCTTATGTAAAGAGAGATAAGATAGATGTGCTTGTCAATGCAGGGATGATCCGGGTACGTATGGGAATCCAAAGCGGAAGCGATAGAATTTTGAAATTTTATAAGAGACCAAATCCCGCAGGTGTTATTCTCAACGCCTCTTCTGTTTTAGCGGAGTTTAAAGAACATATGCTCCCACCATCATATGATATTATTTTGGATAATCCCATAGAAGAGAGGGACGATGTTGTGGCAACCCTCGAAATGCTCTATGAGATTCACAGGCCATTCACTCTTAATATATTTTCCCTGAGGGTTATTCCTAATACGGAACTCGCGCGTGAGTTTGAGCGCCTTAATATAAATGTACAAGATATTAAACATAATTTTCTAAATGTTAAACCTACCCTTGCCAATCTGCTTGTTTATTTGCTGATACTATTTAAGCCACCTAAATGGATGTTTCGAAGACTCCTCGGACGTGTGAAACCGTTTCATGAAAAACAATGTCAATATCCTGTATCGATGACAATTTTGAGAATATTGGTTTATGCAAAAAAAGCGCTGGTTTATCTTCGGTTTCTATATTTTGATGCAATGTTAGGGAAAGTCGGCTATATTTTATATAAGATTGGACTGATCAAATATTATCAAAGGCGCAATAAGCGGTATGTTCAATGAGACCGGTGTTTCATATTATAGCCGCTATATCGGGAAGTGTTCCGGTTTATATTGCCACAAAATCGTTAGACTGCGCATTGATTTATGGTTCAACGGTGGTATTTATTGATATAGACCACCTTTTAGATTATGTCCTATGGAACAAGAGACCTATAAATCTTAAGGGGTTTTTGAAAATGGGCAATGCGGGCAACTGGTCAAGGGTGCTTTTTATCATGCATGGCTACGAATGGCTTTTAATCTTAATCGTGTTAGACCTGTCATTTCAAAATATTTTTGTCTATGCCATGACGGCGGGCTATTTCGTACATATTCTTATGGACGAGACAGGGAACAGACTACCTTCATGCCGAGCGAGGATTAAGCCGCTTTTTTACCTTCTTTCGTACAGAGCTGCTATGGGGTTTAAAATAGACAAAATATGCTATGGAACTAATATGGTTAGTCCGCAGAATACTTCTAACCTTAACATCCTGAATTGAGGGAATAATAATTATGAATTATAAAATCAGAGGTCTAAAGACACTTGCAGGCCTTGGGTATCAGGTGCTTAGAGCAAATGTGTCAAAAAGAAGAATTCCTATTTTCTTGAGTCTAAACATTACTAACAAGTGCAATTTACAGTGCAAATACTGCTACATCAGAGACGATAAACTGGACAAATCAATATTAGATGCAGAGTATTCTAAAGAAGAGATTTTCAAAATAGTCGACGAGTTTTATGAAATGGGTACGAGAATGATTTATATTCTTGGAGGCGAGCCGCTCATTCACAAAGATATCGGTAAGATAATAGACTACATAGTGAATAAGAATATATATCTTCACATAACAACAAATGGTACTTTGATAGAGCGCAAACTCGATGAAATAAAAAACGTTCACACACTCTGTGTCAGCCTCGATGGCATTGAAGACCATAATGACGACCTCCGGGGCAAGGGTGTTTTTAATCAGGCTATTAAGGGTATTAAGTCCGCAGTAAATGCGTCAATACCGTGTAGGGTTCATGCTGTATTGACGAGAAAAAACCTTCATGAGATAAGAACTATCGTAGAGTTATGCAGGGATTTGAAAATCACTTTCTCCATATCACCTCCAAACTTTCTTGGGGAAACGGAGATTCCAGACTTGAGAATCTCTACAGATGAATACAAGGTCTTTTGGAAAGAATACCTGAACATGTACCATCAGGGATTGCCCATCGGGAATTCTTCCGAAGCTATCAAGCAATGCCTTAACTGGCCGGTAGATTATCACAGATACATAAAAGCCGATGAGAAGGTAGGCCATTATAAGCCTACTTTTTGTTTAAATGGTCACTTATATGCAGGTTTGGCTGCAGATGGTACGATGTGCAATTGTATTAATCTAGGGGTATTGAATGGTCCGAATATAAAGAAATATGGTGTTAAAAAAGCCTGGGAGATGTTATTGCAATGGAGGCCGGACTGTGTTTCCTGCGCGAGCATTAACTGTATCGAGACTGCCATGCTGTTGAATTTGAGGCTGGGAACGGTTTTCAACGGTTTAAACTTTCACAGAAAATTCTTTCACAGGTGACAGGTTATCGGTGGACAAAACTACCTGCCGCTAAAGAATGGAATTACAGGGCACAGATACTAACTACTCCATGAATAGCACGGACATAACTTTTGTGGAAACAAAATGTCTGTTTTGTGCTGAGTCCAGTGACAAACTCTTGTATCCCATGAAGCTTGAAAAGACCGATTTTAATGCCTACGCTTTCAGTGCACGCAGAAAAAGAAAGAGAGAACATTATAGGATCTTAGTTTGTGAAAAATGTGGACTGGTAAGATCAGATCCTGTCATAGAAAAGGAGCAGCTCGATTTGTTGTACGGGGAAAGTCAGTTTATTTACTCTGAGGAAGCCCCGTTTGCTGCTGAAACATATCTCCAACTGCTGCAAGAAAAGGTCATACCTTATATAGAAGGAGATTTAAAAAATAAAACGCTTCTTGAGATAGGATGCGGTAACGGCTTTTTTCTCGAAAACGCTCTCGAGTTGGAAATTAATGATGTAACTGGCATTGAGCCAAGTAGAAGTTGTTATGAAAATGCCTCCGGCAAAGTAAAAAAAAACATAATAAACGATGTCTTCAGGGTGGAAACCTTTCAGGGCAAAAAGTTTGACATGATTTGTAGCTTTCACGTTTTAGATCATGTACCAGATCCTAAGCAAACCCTTGCAGATGTAATGGAGCTGCTTAGCCCGGGGGGATGCGTCCTCCTTGCCTGCCATGATGTCGAAAGCTGGAGCGTGAAACTGATGAAAGACCACACCCCAATCTTTGACATAGAGCATATCTACCTGTTTTCGAAGAATACCCTCTCACGTCTCATGAGTGAAGCAGGTTTTGAAGTGGTTGAAGTCAGCTCCTACACAAACACGTATCCTCTCGGTTACTGGCTGCGTATGATGCCTGTTGTATCAGGTCTTGTGCAGTTTTTACCAAAGAGTTTGAAAAACATTCCTTTGCCGGTCAAAGCAGGAAATATCTACGCTGTAGGTAAAAAACCTTGTAGGAGAAAATACAGTTGAAAAGGTTGATATGGAAAAGTTTCCGTCTATAGCCAATTTGCCTCCGGGGGATACTTTACGAAGTAAATTGCTTTTTTTCTTAAGAACCGTGGCCGACTTACAGGTAGCCTCAGTTTTACAAAAACTCGTGCCGTGGCTTTCGTCTCTTTCGGGCAATGTGCTGGAAGTCGGTTGCGGCGCTCAACCGTACAGACATTATGTGCCCAAAAGATGCACCTACACGGGGTTGGATTGGGAAAACTCCGAGGCTGCCTTTGGTTATAAAGCCCCGGACACTGTTTACTATAATGGAGGGGCTTTCCCTTTTCCCGACAACTCATACGACAATGTTTTTCACACCGAAGTGATAGAACATGTTTATCATACAGAGTCCTTTTTCAAAGAATGTAAAAGGGTCTTGAAAGACAGAGGAGAGATGTTTTTTAGCGTTCCTTTTTCGGCAAGATTTCACTATATACCTTACGATTACTGGCGCTACACCCCGTCGGCTCTAAGGAGACTTTTGGAAGAGGCAGGTTTCTGCGATATTCAAATAATACCCAGAGGTAATGATTTTACAGTTTTTTTCTATAAGGCGTTAAGTATAATCTACAGGTGGTTTTCCGGTAAGGGCTTGATAAAAGTTCTGGCAATACTGTTTTCTCCTTTAGCGTTTTTGTCCTTGATAATCGGACATCTTTCTCTGAGAACAAAGATGGGCTCCGATGACGATTGTTTAGGATACACTGTGAAATCCAGGGCTCAGTTGCTGAGTGACTGAATTGGTGTCTACCATTGATATCACACCTCAGTACGTGACATAATTCCCACGAAACTGCTTTAACTATGCGGCTTGGGTATCATCTTAATCTTATGTACTTATTAGTAACTTGTTTCAACATCTCAAACGAATGATATCGCGTATCCGCTCTTTATTGAACAGTGCTCATATTTATGACGCCTTTACCCTGTTTGTTTGTGGACGGGAAGGCATTGTAAAATCCTATTTACATCCCAAAGAAGGCGACAGTATTTTGGATATCGGATGCGGTACTGGCATAATCGTCCAGTATTTGCCGGATATTGTTAAATATCGGGGCTGGGACATCAGTCAAGAGTATATCCAATTTGCGAAGGAAAGGTATCGAACCCGGCCTAATGTTGTTTTTGAGTGTAAAGACATCAATAGAATAAATGATATTCAGGATATAGCTCTGTATGATATCGTGGTGGCCGTTGGAGTGTTACATCATCTTAAGGACGAAGAGGCAGGCAGATTATGTGAGGTTGTTGCCGCCGTCATCAAACCAGAAGGGAGATTTGTAACAGCAGATGGATGCTATGCGAAGGAGCAATCCATGATTGCACGCTATCTGCTTTCAAAGGATCGTGGCAAATATGTACGAGACAAAGATGGATATATTTCTCTCGTATCTGATTATTTCGGTAATATAAAAGTTGATATCCGGCATGATATGTGCCGCATCCCCACTACATCAATTATTATGGAATGCTCTCTGTGAAGCGAGGGAGTCATGTTTAAACATCTCTACCGATATCAAGGTGCAGTTGAACCAGAGAAAACTTGGGATTGCATTGGCAAAAGCTCTCCTCAGTAAGGATCATCAGGAGGATAAAAGCATGAACTGTCCAAAGTGCTAAGGATGTGTATGCTAAACATAAGCCATGAAAGAAAAACTTAAGCATATCTTTTCGAACAACTGCAATCTGTTGGTATTTCTATTATACCAGGCAGTGAGCGTATTCGTTTTTCAGCAATATTACATGGGAGAGGGCAAAGCACTTTATGCGACGCAGGGAGATTTTCCTACTGAAGTCTCGTTATTCTACTATTATTCGAAAAAATTATTGGATTTATTTACTAACCTCCAATGGAATCCCTACGAGTTCAGCGGGTTGCCCTTTCTGTCCGATCTGGCTTATGCGCTCTACTATCCCTCGAATGTGGTGTTGGCTTTTATGGTAAATATTTTCAATCCTGAAATGCCCACATTCTTCAGAATCTACGAGTATTACTCTATTGCCGGGCTTAGTACGGGTGGTTTCTTTATGTACTTGTTTCTATATAGGTCAGACTTAAAGCTCAACAAACAGGCCTCCTTCGTAGGTGGTCTGATTTTTATGTATTCAGGAACTTCAGTGTTGTTGGTTTCATGGTTAACATTGATGCAAACTGTAATATGGTATCCACTTATATTTTTATACGTAGAAAAATATCTTAATACCGACAGACTAAAGTTCCTTCTCATCGCATCGTTATTCCACGCCTTCAGCGTTTTCGCGGGCACCCCGGAATTAAATATATATTTTGGGATACCGCTTGTATTATTTATAGTGTTCAAGCTGTATTTACAGAGGAATGAAAGCTGCAACCATGGAAGGAACTACTTAAAAACAGTATCATTATTTCTTGTCGTCTTTACCTTAGTAACGATACTCGTAACTGCAGTCGAATTATTGCCGGCAATGCAATGTGCAGGGCTATCTGCCAGAACGCCATTTAACTATAGTAATCTCTCCTCGCTAGGACAACGACCTGTACACAAGTTGCTTAGTCTTTTTTTAAGGGAGTTGCCAGTTTTAAGGGAGCTACCAGAATCGGGCTTTTTTATGGGCGAAATATATGATAGCCTGCTTAGTTTTATTTTGTTTCTGACCGCCATTTATTTCATATATATGAAGCACTATTATGAGAAAGAAAAGGTGACGGAAAAGATGCATGACATTTACTTCTGGTCGTTTACAACAGTATTGTCTCTATTATTATATCTAAGTAAATCTACGATTTTGTGGGACCTTACTTATAATATTATTCCCTATGTAGATAGGTTCAGAAGTGTGTGGAAATATTCCGCCGTATCGTCGTTTGCTTTGGCAATTATCTCCGCAATCGTACTGAATGCGATGTACAGTTTATCTCCTCTATACATTAAATTTGTTAAACGCTTTCTGTTAAAGGTGTTAGGCATTTTCGTGGTATTTGTTCTTTTTTTCTTATTTCTTTTTGTTATAATGAAGCTTGATCCCGACCGCGTAGTATTGATTAAATATCTTGACGATGCCGTATTTCAACTTATTTTTATAAGCCTTAACGTCTTCTTGCTTTTGCTTTTCATTAAGAATAGGAGCAAAATAATATTATCTCTATTAATAATCCTGCTTCTCGTAGATACAAGCGTAACGGTTAAAAAAACTATCGTATTAAATTCTTCCATGAGTCCGGAGCAGCTATTCTATAATAACGAGGCCCTAACGCTGTTACAGGAAGAAACACACAAAGGGTTATTCAGAGTAGTTTATGCGCATCCGGTGATGGGCGTTTATGGGCCAATGTTTTATAACATAGAGAGCATTGGTGGGCATATACCGCTCGTCCCCGGTGCCGTTGCAGAGGCTACTGGTATGGCTGGAACATGTGGTTCTGTCTCCTGCTTGAACCCCTATTTGCTCGGATTCTTAAATGTGAAATACGTTTACACTTTCAATACGCAACTGAACTTGCCTGCATATAAAGAATTTCGGGTTATTGGCATAACTCGAAAGAATAAGAAAACATTTACCAGACACGATGGAAAGTTTCATCTACCGGTAGCAGAAGGGGATAAGGTGTATATCTACGAACTAACTTCAGTCTTCCCGAGGTTTTTCTTTAACTACTCTATGCCAGTTTCATACGATTTTACCCTGGAAGATTCCGTAAGGACTTGTCTTGAGGATGTAGAAAGGAGTTTGGTAAATGGTCTTGCCGTCCCCTTGTGGCTCGATCAGAGAGATTATGACAGTAATCTTATGGAATACGAATATATGAATCCTCAGGGTAATCCTCAGTACCAGAATATTAACGGCATAAAAGTAAATAAATATGAAAACAGCTATATAGACCTGGACGTCAATACGGATAAGGATGGTATGTTGGTAATAACCAACACCTACTATCCAGGCTGGAGATGCGTGGTTGACGGTCAGGATACAAAGATATATAATGTGTACGGCGCATATCAGGGAATATTGCTGAAAACAGGTAAACATAGAGTGCAGTTAACTTTTAGATTACAGCATTATGGACTTTACCTCACGATTTCCATGCTGTCTTTGATCATGGTAATAGTTTTAATAATATTATTATAGTATAGACCGCCAATGTCATTCAAATGTTGCTTTAAATCAGTTAGTATAGTTAAGAAAAGGAGGAAGTGCCGTGAATGAGAAGCGGGAAGCGATAGATGGGATTATAGGCTTTTATAATAAGAGCGGCTGTTGTAGCATGACGGAGGCTTATTTAAAAACCGATCGGATGTTAAAATTAAAATGTGAAGTATTGAACTTCATAAACAATAAACCCTCCCTAAATATCCTGGATATAGGTACGGGGAACGGCGAATTCATTTACCGGTTGTCAAATCAATGTCCCCAACACCATTTTTTTGGATGCGATATTTCAGAGGATATAATTCAGCAAAATATTATTGAAAAGACAACCGTTAAATGGTCAGTGGAAAATATTAACACAAGGACAAGTTATAGCAACGATTATTTTGATATCGTCATAGCTGGCGAGGTTATAGAACATATGTACGATACTGATTCCTTCATTCTGGAAATAAAACGAATATTAAAAATTAAAGGCTTATTATTTATAAGCACGCCAAACCTATCTTCCTGGATAGATCGGTTAACCTTGTTATTAGGTTGGCAGCCACTTAGTACTGAGGTGTCAAATGTCCATAGAGCCTTTGGCAGAGAAGGATTCTATAAAATGTTACGAGTTAGCGGAGATTCTCAAAGTGCCGGGCATCTACGATGTTTTAGCAGGGGTGCCCTTTATTCGTTCCTTAAATACTATAAATTCAATGTTATTAAAGATATCCCTTGTCACCTCCATAACTTCTTGATTAACAGGATAATAACAAGGGTATTCCCGCGATTATCTCAACAAATGCTATTAATTGCGGTAAGGGAGTTCTAAAGTAATAACCTAAATTATCTATGTAGTTAACTCTGCCCATGTAATACTATGAGTGTCGTGTTCTTTACCAAACATAATCCTATTGATTTATTTCTAAAAATGACAAAGGCTCCCTTAAATCCACCAAAGGGTGGTACTGACATTGGGGGCCAGTTCACTTTCGGATAGATTCCTTTTCGAGGCAACGACTCTATTTTATATAGATTTATGCATGAGGCAATACGTAGGGTATAAAAGCCGGCTCTGCTTGATTTGCCATCGCAAAAATAACTCTTTTGTTATGCCGTTGTGCTATACTAATACGGTTGCAGTACATATAGGACAATAAATCAATGAACATGTTATAATAAAGATATGAGAGACAGACCGGGTGCAAAGATACTTTCGCCGCAAGGGTGAGAGGCGTTGAGTCTGATTGAAGAGTTATAATATAAAATTATAGAATGGACAGTGGGCTGGAGATTGACCAAATCTGTGTCTCGGAAGGTATTTCTGACAACAAGTCGTCATTCTGTGCAGAATGTGTGAGATATGCGGCTATATAATATGTCTTATATTTGCTGCACTGAGTGATATAACGCTAGTAGAGCGAAAGGTTGAGGAGGTCTCATGAAAGTAGCAGTTGTTTCAGTAGCAAACGATATTATTGCCATAGGGTTTAGGAAAATAGCTGCCATAGCCCGTCAAGTATACCCATCAACTGAGGTGTATTATGTGGTGTCTAGTTATCCTTACTCTGCTCTCAATTATATAATGCCAACAAGAGTGGATAAGTTTTTTTTCTCGGATAAGGAATTAGCCGATATTTCAGAACATTTGGCACTTTTTGATATGGTGTGCTTTTCCTCTATGACATATAGCGCTGATCTGACAAAAGCGATTATTACAAATATCCGGAAAATTAATGCCAATGTGTACATAGTATTAGGTGGGGTTCACTCTATCGTGTATCCCGATGATGCGATACAATTTGCCGACGCTATATGTGTTGGTGAGGGAGAGAGGGCTTTTAAGGAATTCTTTTCTGCGTACATAAATGGTTTGGACTTCACTAATACGAAAAACTTCTGGTTTAATCAGAAAGGTTCAATAACAAAAAATTCTTTTTTTCCTTTAAGCACACCTCAGGAAATAGAGACTTTTCCGTTTCCAATTTACGCAGAAAGAGAATTAATATATAGTAGTCATAAACGAGGATTTACTGATTGCGGACTGTCCGACTACTTAGCTTATAATGATCTTTCCTACAATACCGTTTGGTCGATTGGATGTCCTAATAAATGCACTTACTGCAGTAATTCTAAATTCATCGAAAATGACAAAAATTACAGAATATTAAGATATCCAAGCGTTGAATATATCATAACAGAGATAGAAGGTGTTTTTGAAAAGCATCCGCATATCTCTAAAGTAAATTTTCATGACGATAGTTTTATGGCAATTCCGTATAAAGCCATTGAGCTGTTTGCATCTCAGTGGAAGGAAAGAATAGGTCTGCCTTTTTACGTAACGGGTTTAATACCGTCCTACGTCAAGAGAGATAAGATGGCGGTGCTTATAGAGGCGGGGATGAACCAAGTACGAATGGGAATTCAGAGTGGGAGTGACAGAATTCTGGCGTTTTATAAGAGACCAAATCCAGCAGGAATTGTTTTTAGCGCCGCATCTATTATTACGGAGTTTAAAGAGCATCTGATCTTACCGTCATACGACATTATTATGGATAATCCCATTGAAACAAGAGAAGATATATTGGCAACACTTGAAATGGCATATATGCTACCTCGGCCATACACTCTTAACTTGTTTTCCCTGAGGGCCATGCCTAATACGGAATTGGCTCACGAATTTGAACGTCTCAACGTGAATCTAAAAGACCTTAAAGACAATTACTCAAACTTACGGCCTACCTTTGCCAACCTTCTGATGCGTTTGCTGGTACTATTTAAGCCGCCACAATGGTTGTTTCAGAGATTCCTCAGGCGAGTAAAACCATTTCAAGAAAAACAGACTTTATTTCCAATATTGCATGTAGTTTTAAGGATATTGTGTACGCTAAAAGTTGTGATATCCCGTGTTTTAGTTCGCGATTTTGCGCATCCGGCGACGTGTAAAGTGGGGTATTTATTGTGGAAAATGGGACTGATCAAGTTCACTATAAGCCGCAAAATACGTCGCATATAGTATGCTTGCCAACGAGTGTGAGTAGCAAATAAAATTACCGCCTGACGACAATTATAATTGTCTGGTACGAAGTAAAAGTAACCTATCTGATTTTTTCGGGAAGGAGGGACTTAGATGGCAATAGGTCACCTGATAATTATTCTTACCAAAAATTTTACCAAAATAGACATTTCTACTTTGGTAAAAATAGGACATTTTTCATTGGCTTGACAAAAAAATAGGGATCTTGCTTTCTTTGCATGAGAATAGCTATTACAGAGCTACATGAATGCGAAGATGAGGGGAAAAGGCTCTTTGATGATTTTAGGCGCTGAGAGCGGAAACATTTTGCAATTGCCGCAATAAACAACTGTTAAGTTAATTAATGGCATTGAAGCTGAGGTAACATGAAAATACTGTGGTTTACATGGAAGGATATGGAACATCCGTTAGCCGGTGGGGCGGAGCTTGTCAATGAGGAAATAGGTATAAGGCTTGCAAGAGACGGACACGAAGTAGTATTTTTAGTTGCAGGGTTTAAAGGCGCCGTCAGTGAGACTATTAGAAACGGTTATAAGATTATTAGGGTTGGGAATAGGTACAGTGTTTATTATGCGGCGTACCGTTATTACAATAAATATCTTCAAGGCTGGGCAGATATAGTAATAGATGAATGCAATACGGTGCCATTTTTTTGTAAATTTTATGTAAAAGAACGTAATTTTTTATTTATTGACCAATTAGCAAGAGAGATTTGGTTCCATGAAATGTTTTTCCCGATAAATATATTAGGTTATTTAGTTGAACCCGTTTATCTATGGTTACTGAGAGACAGGAGAGTTATCACTATTTCTAATAGCACTAAAAAAGACCTTCTAAGGTATGGTTTCAAAAATGGAAATATTGCGATAATAAGTGTAGGTATTGATATTACGCCAGTGGAAGATATAAATCAAATGGCGAAGTATGATGAGCCAACCATATTAAGTATAGGTTATATCCGAAGCATGAAAAGAACTCATCATATAATAATGGCGTTTGAAATCGCTAAGAAAGATATAAAAGATTTAAAATTGATCATCGCAGGCGGGTATGATAGTAAATATGGTAAAAAAGTATTTGAATTAATGCAGAAATCGATTTATTCGTCTTCTATTATCTATCGTGGGAAGGTTGATAAAGAAAATAAATTGGAACTATTGCGGAAGTGCCATTTAATCGCGGTGACGTCTGTCAAGGAGGGGTGGGGATTAATTGTCACAGAAGCTAATAGCCAGGGTACGCCTGCCGTCGTTTACAATGTGGATGGTTTAAAGGATAGTGTCATTGACAAAGAAACTGGATTGATTTGTAAAAAAAACAGCCCTTCTGAAATGGCCGAGAAAATGAGTGAGCTTTTGATAAATAGGGAAATATATTACAAATTCAGACATAACGCGTGGCAATGGAGTAAAGAAATAAATTTTGATCGATGTTATAATGATTTCAAACAGACTATTGAGAATTGTTAGCGAAGTATAACCTAATTGATTGCATAAAACTATATAATGAAGAAGAAATATTGATAATACATCGATTACTTGGGTATAAGAAACTTAGGGATATGGATTATTATAAGGATAGGGACCGCCGCCTGATAGCGGAAACTATGTTTTTTTATGCAAAGGTTAGTTGAGCAACAACATCATAGAGATGGAACTTTGAAATATAAGCCTATGGTTTCCGTGATTATCACGACAAAGAACTCCGGAAGGACCATAGAAAAGTGCCTGGAATCTGTAAAAAACCAAAGTTATAATAATATAGAATTAATTTTGGTAGATAATAATTCCACTGACTCAACTAAAGAAATAGCTTATAAGTATACGGATAAAGTATATAATTTAGGACCTGAAAGGAGTGCACAAAGAAATTACGGCGCTAAAATAGCTAGCGGAGATTACTTATTAATTGATGATAGTGATATTTATTTTAATGTTGATACAATAAAAGAGCTTATAGAAGTTATTGAAAAAGAAGCATGTGATGCAGTAATATTACCCGAAAGGTCAATTGGTCCTGGTTTTTGGGTAAAAGTTAAGGCGCATGAAAGAAGTTTTTACGTTGGCAATGATTACATTGAAGCACCGAGGTTTATTAAAAAAAGCGTATATCATATGATAGGTGGTTATGATGAAAATTTAAGTGCGGCAGAAGATTGGGATTTAACTATCAGGCTAAGAGAGTCAGGGTATAAAATTTGTAGAGCAGCTCTGTTTGTAGAGCATGATGAAGGGAAAATGGGTTTAATGGGTAGTAGTAAAAAGAAAAGATATTATGCAAATGATATTTTTGAGATATATGCAAAAAAACATCCGGAATATTTTAAGATGCAGATGAGCGTTCTGGTTAGATTTCCCATAAAAAAGCTGTTTGTGAATTTTATGAATCATCCTATTCTGACAATTACTATGTTCTTGATGAAAGGGCTTGAGTTGGTTAATAGTTTAAAAGTCAATAAATAATTATGAACTTATCTGCCCTAAACCCGGTTTAGAAAAGTGAAACATGGTGAAAGCCATTGTGGCTTACTAATAAGTAAATATTAAAAATCTAATATGTAGGTGGACGATATTTATCACGCAATGGTTTTACGTAGCGGCTCGGCTTTGGCAATGCCTTCATACTTATACTCTCCTTAATAAGTAACTATGCTTAGTATTTATAAAATAGTTACGATAGTAAATGAGGGAATTGGATGGAAGGAAAGCAGGTAGTATTACTCAGAGCAACAAATATAAGACAATAAACGAATAGAAATGTTATAATAAAGATATAGAAAATGTTTTGTTATAGAAACAAGCGGACACTGTTGAAGTTTCAATTTGTATTATGACATGGGCACTTTTGGGAATGCACCTGTTATAGAAACGACAGTCTGTGGTTCTATGGATTTCTGCTTTGGCGGGAATCCATTCTATGGAATTTCTTATGCATTTGCGTCACTTATATATTGATTAGTAAATGTTTCGGATGATACATAATATCAACTGAAATATGAAATGAAAACGTGGGAGCTTCATGAAAAAAAAATACGTTGACTTTGTAAAGTCAATTTGGGTAGCTTAATAGTCAGATTGAAATCAACTTGCCAAATGGTAACAAAAAAAGGAGGAAATATGAATATATTGCTTATCAGGCCATACCTGACGAGGACCGTGCCTGACAAGAGTTTTCCCGTCGAACCACTCGGTTTACTCTACCTTGCCACTTATGCGCGCAGGATGGCTCAAGAAACCGGGATAGAGCTTAATATCGAAATTCTTGACGCGCAGCTCAGTGATAGATCTGATTGGCTGAAAACGGATCGTGGATATCGGCAGGGGCTTGACGATAATGAAATTAAGAGTTATCTTAGCAGATATAATGCAGATATCGTCGGTATTACAAACAGCTATACTGCACATTTGCAGGATGTCTTAGAATTGGTCGCTATGGTAAAAACATGCAATCCCGCCGCCCTGATAGTTATTGGTGGCGCTCATGCGACTATAGACCATGTAGCGCTGGCATCACGCAAGGATATCGACATGGTAGTCCGTGGTGAGGGAGAAGAAATTTTTGCAGACGTCCTCTTGGCAAAAAGCAAAGGAATGGCGTTTGGCAACATAGCAGGAATAACTCTTATGGACAATGGAACATTAAAGATCAATGAAGATCGACCTCTTATAACTGATTTAGATACCTTACCAATTCCAGATCGTTCTTATATCAAGTACGAATCGTATCTTCAGAATAATTCAACCGTTGTACCGAAACATAAACCGGTTGGAACAATTTTTTCATCCAGAGGTTGTCCATATAATTGTATTTTTTGCAGCACGTCAAAAGTGTGGAGGAACATCTGGCGAGGTAGAAGTCCTGAAAACGTGATGCGGGAAATCGACTATTTGACAACCACATATGGTGTGCAGGAAATATGCTTTGAGGATGATCAGTTTATGGGAAATAGAAAGCGAGTAATAGACCTGTGTAATCTGATTGCCGAAAACAAGATGGTAAAGAGTGTTATCGTGCCGCCTGGCATATCGCCTCGCTTCATTGATGACGAAATATTGGACGCGTTTAAAAGGGCAAAATTTTATAGGCTTATGCTCTCGGTTGATGTGGGAGTTGAGTCTTCCCGAAAATATGTGAGAAAACCAGTCGACTTGAATAAAATACGTGATATAGTGAAAAAATGCAACAAGAAAGGTTTTTGGACATATGCTTCTTTTGTTGTCGGGTTTCCAGAGGAAACGGAACAAGATGTTATAAATACGATTAATTTTGCATATAGTCTTCATTTAGATACAGTAGTTTTGTATTTGGCACAGCCTCACTTGGGTTCTGAGTTATTTGAGATCTACAAGAGAGAAGGGCTTATTAAAGAGGACGTAGATTCATCGTTCACAAGCGATCAGGATATGTTTAAAACTTTTTTTGGCACATACCACGTTTCCTCTAAAGAATTGACGGCTCTTGTATTATCTGCATCAAATGGATATCAAAAGTATCATCTCCGCCACTTTCTCAATCCATCATATGTTGCAAAGGAATTTGTTCCAAAGATATTCTCATTAGATAAGGTGAAGTATTTTGCCAAGCTTTTGAGGTGGGTACTAAATGATAAATAGTGCAGGGATAATAATTATAGAACTGAAGTACTCTGGAATAAGTGGACACCAAAGCAACTACACCACTGAGACATAACCTAACGTACCGACAGACGAGGGACGTTTGTACATTGCAGGGCATAAGGATATATGCCGCGGCAAAATTGTTGTATATTCCATGTCAACGTATAAAAGAAGAACTTGTCAGCCGAGCGCTGTTTAGGGCAGTTGAATCAAGACGCCCTCGCAAGGGGCTTATCCATCATTCTGACTGCGGAAGCCATTACTGCTCACATGAATACAGGAGGCTGCTTGAGCAGTTAGGCATAGTGGCGTCTATGAACAAAATGGTAACCTATAGTTGATACTTACTTTATTATCGGGACAACAGTGAAAAGATATTTATACCACATATTGATTTGTATAGGAGTAGTGCTTCTACTTGTACTAATATATAACAAGATGATATTTTCCAAAATCGTAACATTTAGTGATACTTTCTATTATCACAATGAGACATTGACTTCAATATGCAAAGACGACGCTTGTTTTAATACAACATACCTGGATGTGGACCGCCAAGGTTCAGTTGGATCGAATCTATTTATACAAAGTTCGCCTTGGTGGGCATGCCTTGCGACGCTTGTACGATATACCGATTTCGCAAAGGCTCTTTTTTTATTAAACCATTTACTCGCTTTTTTATTGATAGTGTCTGGCGGTTACCTTTTCTTTAAAAAAGTATTAGATTTTAATGGCTATGCAATAGTTGTAGCTCTTATTGTTTATTTATTTAACACATATATATTAGTTTTACAAAATACCCATCTCTTGATTTATATAGCAGGTTCTACTACTTATATGCTATTATATCTAGTATATAGTAATCTCAATAGAAAGCGTATTTTGCATTTATATGGCATAGTCGTATTTATGACGATCTCTGCTATGGCTGATGTAAGGATTCTTTACAGTATTATTCTCTTTATATTATTACCCTTTGTAATATTGAATATCTCTAAAAATAAATATACTACATTAGTACGTTTTGCCTTTGCGGGCGTCATATTTGTTAGTTTTAATCTATTCTGGATGCTTTGCATATTCAACTACGATAGTGCTAATTATAGTGAGTTTAGCAGGAATTTCTTTAATAGTGGTGGTCAGACGTTAAAATATGTTTTGTCGTTATATTATTGCTTTTGGCCCGGGAATAACGCATCGCTGGCTGGAGGGACGTTATATGAAGTGCCATTCTATTATGTATTAATACCTTTATACGCTATTGCTGGTATATTTCTGCAAAGTAAAAAAAAGTGTATACTATGTTTTGCCTTAATATCAATCATAGGAATAACACTTGCTAAACTGGATAATCCGCCGTTTGGTGAAATATATGTTTATCTTTGGAAGTATTTGCCAGGATTTAACGTATTCAGAGATTCATCGAAGTTCTATTTTATTATAGCCGTAGGATATTCTGTTTTAATCGGTGCCTTTATTGATTATATGTGGAAATATTTTAATAAGACTACCTACCAGATATTTGTTACCGTTGCTATAACATTAAGCATTTCTCTACTGTTCTTATTTAATACCGTACCGCTAATTAGCGGGAAGATTGGCGGCTTGTTTATGGAACGTAATATTCCGGAAGATTATTTAAAACTTAAGAAATTTATATTAGCACAACCCAACTATTTTAGGATAATGTCCATTCCATCAGCGTCAAGATGGCTTATATCTACTGCTGAACATCCGGTTGTTAACTACCAAATAGTTGCGCGGCAACCATTCTGGTCACCAAATTGTGGGACAGCCCCCGCTAAATATCGCTATCGCGACTTCACAGGAGAAGTGGACATTCCCATTCCTGTAGATTGTGACAATGACAGTCGTCAAGACATTAAAATTATGTTAGAAATATTTACTGATAAATATGCAAAAGAATATTATGATATGGCATCAATCAAATATATACTTATTCAAATTGGTCGCAGCAGTAAAGCAGATGTCGACGATGTGGATGCTGATTGGTTCTGGCGTCAGTTTCTGCCTAAAGATTATTTTATTAGGCAATTTAAAAATGACGCGAACTATGAACAAATTGATATTGGCACAAAAAACCTGATTATTATTGAAAATAAACAATATAAACCACACATTTATTTAACAAATGACAGCGAGGATTCAAGCTATAAAAAGGTGAACTATTCTCCGGTAGACTATAAATATATAAAGTCAACGGAATATAAGATAAACCTTCGAAACATCAAAACCCCCGTCTTTCTTCATTTTTCCGATCAATATAATACAATGTGGAAAATTAGGGTTGGAGATTTTAGTTGGTTTAACGTATTAAAGGATAAGAATTATTTTCTGCCAGATATATATCATTTTAGCAGTCGTCTAAATATGAATACCTTTTATATAGATCCTGAATTTATAAAAAAAGAGTATAAGAGTAATGTTAAATTGAATTCCGATGGTTCTATGGATTTAGATATGACAATTTACTTTAGGCCACAAAGTTATAATTACATAGGAACAATAATCAGCGTGGGAGCGTTTTTAGCCGTAACATTATTCGTTATAATATATGAATTATACATTAGAAGACCGTCGATGCTAAGGAGGGGTGTATAAAACATAATTCCCTCCTATACGCCATATTGATGTGGCTTGGTTACCATCTCACTTATGGACTCCTTAATAAATGGAATTTTGCAATCAATGGGTAAACTTGCCATGTCAGTGTTTTGTTATAGATTAAAATGAGCAGATAAAAAAAACAATAAAGAGGTATTTTATTACGAAATGGCAAAAGCGTGAAAGAGAAGGTTAGGGTGCATTTGGCACCAGAAATGAAGTGGAGATAGTGAAAGAAGCCAGAATGAAAATGGAGACTTTCGGAGCCTGGCAAAAAGCTGTGAATATGCTGCTCCAATATTCTTAAATTCCATGTCCATCAAGACAACTCTTAAAGCCATAACGGCATTACTAATTTTTACGTCGGTGTTGCACTGCCATTCTCTTGCCTATGCGCTTGCTCGCGAGACATTTATCTTAAAGGCACGGGTTGAACTGAAAAAAGATGTTTATACAGTTGTGGCACAATCACTACCGATTCATTTGACCAGGGACAGGGTAGTGCCAGCGAATGGCGGAGGGGGGTGGATTGAGAAAGAAGGCAATTTGGTGTGGATTCCATGTGAAGGAAAATCATTTCTTAAAATTCCAATGGAGATTCCGGGACTCAAAGGCGGAAATATCGACGCACAGGTGTTTCCTCGTGATTTTGATGAGTTATGGATTGAGTATAACGACATTAATCCTAAAAACCCTTGCAATATAGGCGTTAGCCTTAGTCTTAATCCTTTAACTAAAAATAAAGAAGTATTAAGGCAGGACAACATTACTGCCATTACTATCAATGAACCCCTTGAGCTAACTGAGAACATTACTGAGAACATTACTGAAAACATTATTGAAAACATCACTGAAAACATCGATGTGGCCCATTCGCAATGGAAGGTAAAGAACAAGATGTACAGTTTAAAGAGAGACCTCGGCCTTTCTTTTGATCAGGACTGGCGTTATGAACAGGACAACAAACACACGGTTATCGAAAGGCGGTTTCATAATCGCATCCCTCCCTTAGAGGTTATAGACCTTCAATTTTCTATTAGTACTAAGATCAAAGGTGTTAATCTAAAACTTGCATTCGAAAACAGGCCTAAGCCGGATGTAACTGTGCAGTGGGAACAGTTGCCAGTGGACGTTATTCATGCCGCTGATAAAACCATAGTACGCATTTGGATAGGAAAGTATGTAAGGAAGACTTTTCCAGGCAAGGAGGAGGCCTTTCTTGAGGAGCTGTTAGTACATATTGATAGTCAGGTTGACCAGGTTGTTAAAGCTCGTCCATTCAATATGCTTGTTTTTCAAAATAATATGGCGGGGAAAAATAACAAAAAAGATACGCATAAAGGGAAAAAACAAAACGCGACTATAGTACTGCCGACTGGAACAGTTAAATTAAACACCGGCATTAATAGGATTAAAGTGAATATAAAGGAGTTATCGGAACTCTATGCAAATGACAATGGAACCGCCCTTATTAAAGCGTTATTGTATGTGAATCCCTCTGATTCCAATAATTATGGCGGTGTTCGGCTTGCAGGAGTATGGGCAGTGAGGAACGATGCAGATGTAAGACCAATAGTTCTGTCAGTTATTGATAATATTACCAAAGATTTTGGAGGGCCATTTCTGAATCCTTCTTTAGACAATGAGCATGTCGAAGCTCTGAAGTTTTCAAGCTATTATTACTTTAATAAGTCCATTGATTGGAGAATATCTGATAAGAAATCCCCGATAGGTAAGGAAAGTTTAACCAGTAATGATAAAATATTACAGGACAACCATTTTGTTAAAATTATTGCGAATCGTATCACGTCCGATGATAATGAACTCGCTATGGAAAAAGACAGGGATAATCGGTTAGAAATATTATGGCCAATCGACACAATCATCGATGAGGACACACGTTTTATCCTTCGGCTTTCCAGTGGTGATAAATTCGTGAAATCTGGGCTGATGGTCATAAAGTCCGGCACTGGAGATGAGTTCAGAAGGTTTTTCGAACCGAACAAGGCACTGGATCTAAAAGGTATCGAGGGCAGGATAACCGAAATCAGTCTCAGGATGGAGTTATCTGAAGCCCCATTTTCTCTCGGACTGAAAGATGTGGCTTTGTTCAGGCCTGTTTCACTTCTCCCCGCAGAGACGCTAAAGATGCAGCGCCCAATTTATGTTCGTGAACCTCTTAACGATGACAAGCTGCGTTCAATAGGTGAAGAAATGCAAAATTCTGCAATCCTAAATGTCGGCGGAAAAAATTTTTACCCGAGGGAAACAAAAGCTGATTTTGCCGGGGAACTGATATCCGGCGGAGCATGGTTGGATATAGGTACAATTGCACTTGACAACACAACGGATTACATAAAAGTTCTTGATAATCCTTATCTAACGGTAACGTCAGTGATTGCAGAGCGGATTCTATCAACCGGGCAGCTTCATATGCCGAAATTTGAGAAACAGGAAAAAGTTCTCATGTCTCAATGGCCTAAAAGACTGCTCACAACAGGCCTATTGATATTCATCGTTGCGCCACTTGCCCTTTTATGGCGTAAGGGTTATTGGCAGAGGCTATGGCAAAAGATAAAATACTTTATAGGGTTTATTCTGAGCTGTTTAAGGATAGTCAGAGAAAAAACATGGGCAAAACTGTTGCATGGCAATGTACATAAAATGATATTCTGGATATTATTGGGTGGCTTAATGTATTTTATTGGACTTATAACCAAATCGATGGGAACTGATAGCCCTTTTTTCACTGTTGGCGGTATATCTGGTTTCATGGCGCTTAGGAGCCTGTTATGGTTAGTCCGTCCATGGATTTCAAAGCGATGGAGCGCAGCCGCTGAAAGAATTTACGAAGAGAGGGGCAATGTATGTATTCTCGGATTTATGGTAACCATTATAGGATGTGCAATATTGTTGACTTTAAAAAACGAGATTGTTGCTGGACAGCTTGCCATAATCGGGTATTACTGCCTCGTGGCCGGTACCACGCAAAAGGTGTGGCAAATGAGGAAAGAGGCTAAGTCCGTTGATGGAGACTAAAGAATGCCGCCATAGCCTTTACATATTCGTAGCACTGACGCTTATACTATCAAGCCTTGCTATCTTCAAGTACGTTTCGTTACATTCCACTGTCTGTGACCTGGGGATATTTCTCTGGGTATTTTATAAAATGGGGGTTTACGGAAGGTGGCAGTTGTTTTCCTATGGTCACTTGCAGCCATTTTTAATACCCTTGTATCTATTTTTAAAGCTATTCCCCTCTAATTTAGTCCCCTATATAATTCTTTTTCTTCAGAGTGCTCTCCTTTCCTTACCTTCCATATGGCTTCTGCGCCGTTATGGTTATATGGCATTGGCAGGCTTCGTCCTCTACTTTCCCCTCTGGTATAATGCCCTTAATGATTTTCATATGGACCACATGGTCGTGCCGTTGCTGTTTGGATTCTTCCTTTTAGCTGAACAGAAAAAGATATGGCTGGCAGTTGTTTGTGCTTCATGCGTTGCCTTCGTCAAGGAACCATTCGCGTTACAGACGGCAGCTTGCGGCATCTATCTGATGATAGCTTCAAGAAAATTATTGGCCGGTACTTTCTTATTTCTTTTCGGCATCCTTTACTTTCACGCAGCGACTCGCTATATGATACCATACTTTACAACAGGAAGTAGTTTCCTCGATGCCCCGGCTTTTTCGTGGATGGGACACGGCGTCGGAGAAAAGTTGCTTTTTATTGTAAAACATCCTTTAACAATAATATCGGAAATATTTTCTAACACATTGAAAATTAAATACTTGATTGTCATATTTGGCGCGCTTTGTTTTATCCCTCTTTCAAGGCCAGCCATGTTGATTCCAGCAATTCCCATAATCGGAATTGCCCTGCTTTCCAGACACGATGCTTACTATTCCTTCACAAACCATTACACGGCCGGTCTTATTGCTCCATTTATAATGGCATTTATTAAGGGACTTCCAGCAGCTGAATCTTTATGGGAAAAGATGAGGTTGACAAAAAGAATGTTTATGCCGTTAGTCTTGACCATTTTAATATTGGGCAATATATGGTTTTCGCCTTCTTTTCTATACCGCTATTTCTGGATTCCCAAGCATTGGGAGCGACACTTTACGGCATATATACCTACTGAAAGAGACGCCATAATAAAGGAAGCCATACTGTCCAATATTCCTTCAACCCCTGATATTTTGATCAGTACGCCAAACAATATCAATTGGGATTATCTTATATATCGCAGACAATTCCTTGTTTTTCCCCAAGGAGTAATGGACACTGCTGACGAGATAAATCCATCCGAATACAGTTTCCATGGTTTAATAAGCTTTATAATGCATGGACAGCAACCGCAGGTGAATATCGAAAAACTATCTGCCGATTATGCCGTTATCGATTCCAAAAGGCCTTATTTTGTCTTTGATAAAGGCTGTCAATGGCATTATGGAAAGTGTACTGATATAAATATGGAAGAAAGATTCCTTGGCTTAGTCAGGAAGGCAATGGAGAGATATGATATAATTTATGAAATGGACGGCTTGGTGATTCTAAAAAGAAAAACGTATGATTAGTCCCAACATGTTATCCCTCCACCGGTTGCTCCCATGCAGAGCCTGTCTACGTTTCTCCTGCTGAAGGTTGTGAATACACTTTGTCCATACCTCTACATCCTGAACCAGGCCCTGGCATTTTGAAAAAACTGATAAGGCATGCAAATATTTCCGTGGAGGAGTTTAATAACCTATAGGTTTCTTATCTTATCGGGAGGGTGTAAGGTCATTACAAAAAAAGTTGTCCTGCTTTCAAAAAGACTACCATGTATGCCACAATAACCATAAGCAGAGGAGAATTACAATCTTAGGTTGGGCAATTCTCACATGTGCTTTTTGAAATCAGGAGGAGTATTATGAAGAAATCTCTCTTGTCAGCTTTGACAGTCTTAGTGGTCGTGCTATCGGTTGGCGTCGTTTATGCCGCAACAATTACCTATAACATGCCTTATTTCCATACCGACCCAGCCAGTGTCGGATACTGTATCATAAGCAACTCCGTTGCTGACAACACCACAGACCTGACAGTGTCTTTTGTCGTATCCGCAGTTGGCAGGTCTTTAGGTACCAAACCCTCCGGTACTGTTCATACCTTTACAAGACCTCTTGCAGCTCAAACGGCAAAACAATTCACACTCCTGGGAACAACAATCACTGATGACACAAATACGTTTGATTTAGCGACTGACATATATGGCAGTGCCGCCAATACCGGTATTAACTTTAGTGGCAGGTTCACTTTCACCACAAGCGGGACTGCAACTTGTAAAGACGTGTTGATATCATGTTTCCAGGGAACTACGACTCCAAAAAGAAATATGGTTGGTTATTCGTGCTGGGACGGCACAAATATGCAAAGTTATTGAGATATGTTTAACCTGCACAGATCTTAACTGTCTATACTCCCTGCGGCGTCGCCGCAGGGAGATTATAAAGATGTTCCGCGTTGCTTTGGTCAAGCCTTTAACGAAGTCGAAAGAAACCGCGCCGGCCTATTTGCCAATTTGACGGCTGACCGCGTTCTCCTGCTGATTAATGGCTTTTTGCTCCGCCTTTGTTATGTGTCCCCCGTTTTGTTTTGCCATATCGCGTTCTTCCTGACGGATTTGGCGGTCTTCTTTTTTAAGCTGCTTCGCTTTGGCAGGAGACATTTTCCCCTCTTTAACCTTCTCATTAATGCGCTTGTTCTGATTGTTGAGACGTTTGTTTACCTGTGCCCTGCGTGGGTGGTTCTTTTGCCATTGGTCTTCAGCCGTTGCAATGCCAGCAAAGGACGACACGAGCATTGCCAACGAAATAATTACGCTAAATACTCTCAACATGGGGTTCCTCCTTATACTATTTGATTTGTAATCGCCCGCCCATAGGGACGTTTGGTTATGCCTCTTAATTATATCAAATCGGCGCTCTGATAAAAAAGTGCAAACTTATCGCCTGAACTGATGTGAGATAAAAATACCTACCAAGTGGTCTCTGTTTTATTGTATAATAGCCCAGGAGGGTTAATGCTCGATATAAGGTTTATACGTGAAAATACCGCCCTTGTAAAAGAGGCGCTTCAGAATAGAAACAGCACCATCGACATCGACGCTCTCCTCCAACTTGAGAACTCACGCCGGGGGCTTCAACAACAGGCAGATGAACTCAGAAGCAGACGAAACATCATCTCCGAGGAAATCGGTATGATGAAAAGGCTTCAGCTTAAACCGGACTACAACACAGACATGGTGAAAGATAAAACCGCTGAAGTCAATGAAATCGCAGAAGCATTAAAAGAGGCTGAAGATAAGTTGAAGTCAGTTGAAGAGAAAATTGCCTCTGTCACCATGATTATACCAAATATACCGCACGCAACCGTCCCCGTCGGCAAAGACGAGACCTGTAACGTCGAAATGAGAAAATGGGGCGAGCCGCGCCTGTTTGACTTCCAGCCGCTCAATCACTGGGACATCGCCAGGGCGCTAGATATTATAGACTTTGACAGGGCGGCCAAGATTGCCGGCGCGCGGTTTGCTATTATGAAGGGATACGGGGCGCGGCTTGAACGGGCGTTAATGAACTTCATGCTCGACCATAACGGCGCACGCGGTTACAAGGAAGTACTCCCTCCCATATTGGTCAATCGCGAGAGTATGACCGGCACGGGGCAGCTGCCAAAGTTTGCAGAGGAGTTGTTTCGCATTGCCGACCCGGAGTTTTATCTCGTGCCCACTGCCGAGGTACCCGTTACGAATATCCACGCGGGGGAAATCCTCAAAGAAGACGAACTGCCGATTTACTATACCGCATATACGCCGTGTTTCAGACGCGAGGCCGGCTCCTACGGCAAGGACACAAGAGGGCTTATCAGACAGCACCAGTTCAATAAAGTTGAACTCGTCAAATTCGTCAAACCTGAGCACTCCTACGACGAGCTCGAGGGTCTGACCGCGGATGCCGAAGACATTCTCAGGCAGCTTGGCCTGCCATACAGGGTAATGCTGCTTTGCACGGGCGACATAGGGTTTTCCGCCTCAAAAACATATGACATAGAGGTCTGGCTCCCAGGTCAGACGCGATACAGGGAAATATCCTCATGCTCGAATTTTGAGGACTTTCAGGCGAGGCGCGCTAAAATACGCTTTAAACGGACAGACAAAAAAGGCACCGAATTCGTCCACACACTAAACGGCTCAGGGCTTGCCATAGGAAGAACTGTGGCCGCTATTATAGAAAACTACCAGCAAAAAGACGGCTCCATAACAATACCCCAAGTCCTCAGGACTTACATGGGCGCTGACGTTATAAAATAACCTAAGAAGGCGAGGCTAAATGGAAATCACAATAGGAACCCGCGGCAGTAAGCTGGCGCTGTGGCAGGCCGAATGGGTCAGGCGGCAGCTGGTGCAGTTTCAACCGGGGCTTGTCGTAAACATTAAGATAATAAAGACTACCGGAGATAAAATCCTCGACGTGCCGCTTTCAAAAGTCGGCGGCAAGGGACTATTCGTAAAGGAGATAGAGGAGTCGCTTCTGCGCCATGAGTCAGACATAGCAGTCCACAGCATGAAAGATGTGCCGACGGACTTCCCCCAGGGGCTGCACCTTGCGGCGATATGCGAAAGAGAAGACCCGCGCGACGCCTTCGTTGGCAGACAGGGGATAGGCAGTTTTAACGCAATGCCCGACGGGGCAGTCCTGGGGACAAGCAGCCTCAGACGCTCCTGCCAGCTTCTGAACCTGAAACCAAATCTTAAGATAGTTCAACTCAGGGGAAACCTTCAAACGCGTCTCAAACGGCTCGACGAGGGACTGTGTGACGCGATAATATTGGCCGCGGCAGGAATGAAGCGGCTTGGCGTGGAAGGCAGGATAACAGAAATCCTGCCCGTTGAAATAAGCCTGCCGGCAATAGGTCAGGGTGCACTCGGCTTAGAATGCCGCGTGAATACTTCAGACTCAAAAGACAGTATAGTAAACGCCCTCGCCGCGCGGCTAAACCACGAAGAGACAGCGGTTTGTGTACGGGCAGAGCGCGCGTTTTTAAAGAGGCTCGAGGGCGGCTGCCAGGTGCCCATAGCGGCACACGCAACGCTTATTGGAGAAGGCAAAATCCATATGGTCGGTTTAGTAGGAAGGGTTGACGGGAGGGTGATGATTCGCGGCGTTATCGAGGGTAGTTCGGAGTCCATTGGGGTTACCCTTGCCGAGGACCTCCTCAGGCGCGGCGCGGGCGAGATACTGCGTGAGGTCTATGAAAAAAACAAAGGGTAAGGTCTTTTTAGTTGGTGCCGGCCCAGGCGACATGGGGCTTCTTACGCTTAAGGCATTGAGGTGTATTCAAAAGGCAGAGACAATTCTCTATGATTTTCACTTAAATAAACGTCTCCTTAATTTTGCCAAAGAGGGGACAGAGCTGATATACGCCGGAAAACGCGGCGGCCGGCACGAAATGACGCAGGACGAAATAAATGCCTCTCTCCTGAGTAAGGCCCTCGAAGGAAAGGTTGTCTGCCGGTTAAAAGGAGGCGATCCATTCGTGTTCGGACGCGGCGGCGAGGAGGCCGAAGTTCTGGCCGCACATGGCGTCGATTTCGAGATAATCCCCGGTGTTACCTCCGCAATAAGCGTCCCTGCCTATGCGGGGATTCCCCTGACACACCGCAAATATTCGTCGTCCTTTGCGGTGATAACCGGCAACGAAGACGAGACAAAAAAGGACAGTAAAATAAACTGGCCTGCTATTGCTAAAGGTATCGATACGCTGGTTTTCCTGATGGGAGTTAAGAACATAGACTACATAACGTCAAGTTTGATAACACATGGAATGGACCCGCTGACCCCTGCGGCTATAGTAAGATGGGGAACACGCCCCGAACAGGTAACTTTAACGACGACGCTTAAGGATATTTCTAAGATGGCAACAGGCGAACATATAAGGCCGCCCGCCGTCATGGTAGTGGGTAAAACCGTTGGCCTCAGAGATACCCTGAGCTGGTATGAGAAAAAACCCCTGTTTGGGCAGCGCATCCTTATTACAAGGCAATACACAGAGGACTACGAGCCATTAGAGGACATGGGGGCCGAGATATTCGAATTCCCTACAATAAAGACCGTCCCGCCTGATTCCTATGACGCCCTCGATGCCGCAATAGATACAATAGAGACCTATGACTGGATAATTCTTACCTCTTCAAACGGCTTTCAATATTTCTTCAACCGCCTCATTGAAAAGAATAAGGACATACGGGACTTAAAAGGCATAAGGCTTTGCGCCATAGGTGAAAAGACCGCTGAGAAGCTCAAAGGCTGCGGGCTGATAACCGCCGCCGTGCCGGAGGAGTTTAACGCCGAAGGATTAATTGAGCAATTTACGAAGGACGGCGAGAATGCCATAAAAGGGAAGAGGTTCCTGTTGCCGAGGGCTGAAAAGGCGCGCGAGACATTTCCTGACCGCGTGAGAGAGTTAGGCGGACATATCGACACACCCGCCGCGTATAAGACAATAAGACCACAGACACACGCCAAAAGGCTTGAGCGTTTCCTCAGAGAGGGCAAGATTACTATGGCCACATTTACAAGCGCGTCATCATTTAATAACCTTCAGGAATTCCTCGGCAGTGAAACCACTGAGCTGCTGAGAGATATTACAATAGCCGCCATCGGACCTGTTACAAAAAAGGCCATCGCGAAGGCCGGCCTGACTGTCGGCATAATGCCGGAGAGGGCAACGATCGATGGGCTGGTTCAGGCCATAATTTCTGAGGCCGCGGCGCTGCCGTCCTATGTCAAACATAAATCTTTCAGATGATACCATAGCGGGCATCTCAACCCCGCCCGGAGTTGGCGGCATAGGCATTGTCAGGATAAGCGGCGGGGATGCCGTAAGTGTCGCACAAAAGATATTTTCGTCACCCAAAAAAATCGCCTCCATGCCATCGTTTACCATCGCCTATGGATTTATAATCGACCCTGAGACAGGCGAAAAAGTTGACGAAGTGCTGTTAAGCGTGATGCGCGGCCCAAAGAGCTATACAGCCGAGGATGTTGTGGAGATAAACTGTCACGGCGGCCTGCTCACCGTAAGTAAGACGCTTGAACTTGCAATAAACGCAGGGGCAATCCTTGCGGCCCCGGGAGAGTTTACAATGCGGGCGTTTCTAAACGGCAGGATTGATCTCACGCAGGCCGAGGCTGTGTTGGACATTATCAACGCGGCAACGAGCGGTAGCGGCAGGCTGGCCATCGAGCAGCTCACCGGACGTCTGACGCAGCACATATCGCCAGTTGTAAACGAACTTGTCTCGATATGCGCCGAGGTGGAGGCTCAGATAGACTTTCCCGAAGACGACATCTCACCGTCTGACAGGTCTCTTCTGCTTGGCAGGATTAATTCGATAGTAACGAGCCTGAATGCCCTTTCGGATTCGTATTCGTTTGGGAGGTTCTATCGGGAGGGACTATCTACGGCCATTGCCGGTAAACCCAATGTTGGAAAGTCCTCTCTGTTAAATGCCCTGCTAAAGAAAGACAGGGCGATAGTAACCCACCTGCCTGGCACGACAAGGGATACGATTGAAGAGGCAATAAACATTAACGGGCTGCCCGTGAGGATAGTGGATACGGCGGGGATAAGAGAAGGCCGCGAGCTGGCCGAACTCGAAGGTATAAGCCGCTCGCTTGCCGCAATAGAGGCCGCATCACTGGTCATCGCGGTCTTTGACGGAAGTACGGCGTTTTCACCCGAAGATGAGGCGATATTAATGGCAACGGCAGGCAAGGACATAATCATAGCCGTCAACAAGGCCGATAAGACAATGGCTTACTCCAATGATTTCATAATCGATAAATACAGACAAGTGAATAACCATGACACTGTTAAGATAGTAAGCATCTCCGCCCTTACGGGCAGCGGCCTCGATACTCTGAAAGAAACCTTGTATAGCCACGTAATGGGAAGCAGCACCGTGGAGGCACATGAAGGCGTAGTCGTAACAAATCTCAGACATAAGACTGCCCTGGATAGGACGTCGGCAGCCCTGAGAAACGCAGGTAAAAGTCTGAGCGCCGATAGTCCATATGAAATAACCGCCCTTGACCTTCGAAACGCCCTCAACGCATTAGGGCAAATCACGGGAACCATAACTACCGGCGACATTCTTGACAGGATATTCAGTGATTTCTGTATTGGTAAGTGATTTCTGTATTGGTAAAAAACTAGTCCTGCGGCACGAACCCGTATTGACTACCGACGATAGTTTGGTGTACTATATAGCACACAGAGTAAGCCTTCGTTGAAGGCCTTAAGCAACCGGCTGTATTTGCCTGTACTCTCCAATATCATAGATATAAGGGCAGTATCGGGAGCCGGATGGTTAACAGGAGGATGAAACATTGATCTACGCGAAGGGAAAGGCAATAAGCTGGTTGTTGCTTGTACTTACCGTGGCTGTCCTGACGGTAAGCTTGTCGTCTCCATGTTTTGGGGAATCAGAGAAGGGTAAGGGGGAAAAAACAAAAAAGAAAATATCCAAAGAGGAGGCATTCGCGTATATAAAAGAAAGATGCACGATTGATAACAATAATGCCGAAACTAAGGATGATGTATTTCTTGAAGGATGTATGTTAATTACTCAGACCAAGGGTTACGGCGGAACTGCCGGTTACATGCACAGACGCTATGCCCCGTTAAACAAGTTGAACCCCGAAAGTCCTAATAACGGTATCTGGCCGTCAACTAACGGCATCAAATATGGTCTCATCGCCAACAGTGTCAGTTACTCTACTGCGGACGAGGAACCTCATATTAAGTTTGTTGTTGAGAGAACGCAAGACAATTACACCAAAGAACAAGAGCTAAACTACGGTTTTTTCCAATGTGAGACTGAGACGAAGGCAAAGCAGGCCGCTAAAGCGCTTAAGTATTTGATAAAACTATGTGGCGGCTCTAACCCAAAGGACCTCTTTGACGATGTAATCGACGATAAGAAAAAAGGCAATGTAAAAAAGGATGAATTCGACTAACAAACAGCAAGACTGTTTATAAGTACCCATATATCTGCGAGGCCCCGGGACATGTGAAGTAAAGACACAGTGTCGTCGGCACTTATCTTACGGGGTCTTGCGGATGTACTTTTCCCCTGCCGGTGGTCAAAGTCAATCACCAATGGAAAGCTCTATCGTAAAACATGCCCCGGCTTTTGTGTTTGAGGCGTATATTTTCCCCGACAGGTTGTTTTCTACTATCATTTTCGACATGTAGAGGCCGATGCCGGTTCCCTTGTCGTTTTCTTTTGTCGTAAAGTAAGGCGTAAATATTTCGTTTAATATATTCTCAGGGATTCCTCCGCCCGTGTCGCCGATGTTTATTATCAGTGTCTTATCATTGGCTGACAGCTCAAACGATATTTCCCTTGGCTTTGGGGCTGATTTTAAGGCGTCTTTTGCGTTATTGACGATATTAAGGACAACCTGTTTGAATTCATTCTTGAACGTTGACAGGAAAAACGCGGCTAAATCGGCAGATTGGTTTGGTTCATATAGAGAACCGTTTATCAGCACGGAGATGGAGTGTATTCTTAGCTGTCCCCACGTTATCGAAAGCACTTCTCTTATGGCAAGGACAGCGTCAAAGGTCTCTTTTGTCTTTGCTGGTCTGAAATAATTCCGGAAATCGTCTATGGTTTTGACCATGTAGTCAATTTGCTGCATGGAATCTGAAACGGCGTCATCCATGAATGGTTTGTCGCACTCATCACTGGCAAATGTGTCCGCAAGGTCCTGGATAATAAGGCACAGGGAATTCAGAGGCTGGCGCCACTGATGGGTGATTGCCTCAATCATCTCGCCCATAGAGGCCATTTTTGCTTGTTGTACAAGAATTTTCTCCTGTTTTACCCTTTCCTCGACCTCCTGTTTTACCCTTTCTTCGAGATGTGCCGCAAGCTCACCGAGGGATTTCGTCTTTTGCCGGAGTTCATTTTCCATATTTGTTCGCCACGTAATATCCCGAAAGTGCCATATTCTCCCATAGTTGCCGCCGTCCTGTGACGTTACATAGGCCGAATGCTGGGAAAATATACGGTTATCTCTCATAACAAGGGCAATGCTGCCAGGGTTAGTACTAGTATTGGCGGCAGCCGCGCAATCATCGCATGTTATAAGGTCTGTTGGGTTTTGGAGCCTCGTCTTTAAAAAATCCAGAAGGGTACGGCCATTCTTTGTTTCCAGTAATTCGCCGGGTATTGCCCACATCTGGCAGAACAGGAGATTATAGCCGGATATGTTGTGATTTTCATCGAGAAACAGTATTCCATCTATCGACGCCTCCTGCTGGGATTTCAGCATAGAGTTGCTTCGTATGAGTTCGTCCTCCATCTGTTTACGCTCGGTAATACCCACACACGAGCCAATATAGCCGACGAATGTGCCTTCCCCATTATAGCGGGGCGTGCCTGTATCCAGCACCCAGCGGTAAACATTGTCCTTGCGCCTGAGCCTGTACTCGGCCTTAAATGGGACACGGCCTGAAATGGCCGCATGCAGCGATTCGAAGCAGCTCATATAGTCGTCTGGATGTATGCCTTCCATCCAGTTGCCCCTGCGTTCCTGGTCAATTGTCTTACCGGTATAGTCCAGCCATACCCTGTTGAAATAGTTACGCTCTCCAGAAACGTCGGACGTCCAGATGAATACCGGGGCAAAATCGGTTATCGAAAAATAATCGTCGTTTTCATCGTTTTTCATTTTCAAGAATTCTCCGCATGTATTGTACAACAAAACCGTGGTAATTGGAAATTGCCGCTACAATTTATGCCGCAAGGGCAAATATAAACGGGACACACTTTTACTCATTTTGCAAAGGGCGCGTCTGAGTTATTTGTCTCCGAACACCCTGTTGTATATAAAATCAATATGCCTGAGGTAGTCGTCAGGGTCGAATAGTTTATCGAGGGCATCGCTGGAAATATATTTATTAACTGCTTCACTGGTTTGCAGAAGTTTCTTAAAATCCCTGCCGTCTGCCCAACTCTCCATAGCATTTTTCTGAACTAACGCATAGGCGTTCTCTCTTGTCATGCCCGCAGTGGTAAGCGCAAGGAGCACCTTCTGAGAATTGAAAAGTCCGTGGCTCAGCTCAAGATTTTTCATCATCGCATCGGGATAGACTACCAGTTTCGACAGGATACCCTTGAGGCGTACCAGCATATAGTCAACGAGAATTGTGCTGTCTGGTATAATAATCCTCTCGACTGAGGAGTGGCTGATGTCGCGCTCATGCCAGAGTGCTACGTTTTCGAGGGCGGCCATCGCGTTGGAGCGCACTACTCTGGCAAGGCCGGTGAGGTTTTCGCTTCCTATGGGGTTGCGTTTGTGGGGCATCGCGGAGGAGCCTTTCTGGCCAACCGAGAACGGCTCTTCGGCCTCGCGAACCTCCGTGCGCTGGAGGTGCCTTATCTCGACGGCGATTTTCTCGATAGTCGAGGCAACGATGGCAAGCGTTGTCATAAACTCGGCGTACCGGTCACGCTGGACTATTTGTGTGGCAACGGGTTCGGGGATAAGGCCAAGTTTTTTCAAGACTATGGTTTCTATGTCAGGGTCGATGCTGGAAAATGTACCGACCGCCCCGGAGAGTTTTCCTGCGCTTATCGTAGCACGCGCGCTTTCCATTCTTATAATATTTCTCTTCATTTCCTCATACCAGAGGGCAAACTTAAGGCCAAAGGCCATCGGTTCGGCGTGAATGCCGTGGCTTCGTCCTATGCACAGGGTATTCTTATGTTCAACGGCCTTTTCCTTAAGGACTTCCATCAGGGCAGTTATATCGCCTGTGATTATATCCGCGGCGTCCTGCATAAGCAGGGCGTTTGCGGTATCGAGGACATCGGACGAGGTAAGCCCCTTGTGAATGTATCTCGATTCCGGGCCGACATGCTCGGCAACACTAGTGAGAAAGGCGATAACGTCGTGTTTGACTTCGGCCTCGATTTCGTCAATGCGCTTAACATCGAAGCCGGCCCTTTCTTTAATTGTTTTGAGGGCCGCGGCGGGAACTTCCCCTTTTTCAGCCCATGCCTCGCACACTGCCATCTCTACCTCAAGCCACTTCCTGTACTTGGCCTCAAGCGTCCACAGCTGCCCCATCTCTTTTTTCGTATATCGTGCTATCATAGTTGTTTTCTCTCTCGTGTATGATTTTATTGCCCAAATGACAAGCGCTCGATGAGCCTTGCCGGAAGTCCTGCCTCAAACATCTCCATCTGGGTCTGTTGTATGTCGTATGGGACCCTGATTATTTCAATCTTAGAGTTGTCAACAACGGCGTATGAGGCACGGGGGTCGCCGTCACGCGGCTGCCCCACGCTTCCCACGTTTACTATGTAGCGGCATGTTTCCTGTATTATCGTACTGGTCCATATGGCTGACATCTTGCCCTGTCCAGCGTTTTCTATTATAACCGGCGTGTGGCTGTGGCCTATGAAACAGAATTTCTGGTTAAAACTCCTGAAGTTTATCGCCGCGTTTGTCAGCGAAAAGAGATAGTCCCAGCTGTCGGGGTCTTTTGGCGTAGCGTGGACAAACAGGGCGTTGCGTGCCGGGTCGGATTTGAACAGTTTGAATTCCCTTATATCGTCCATGTGTTTGTCTGTCAGATGGTCCCGCGTCCACTCGACGGCAAATAATGCGTTATCGTTAAAATACTCTGTATCGGTATATCCGATTACCGCCCAGTCGTGGTTGCCGGCGATGAGTATCTTGCAGCGCTCCAATATTATATCTAAACATTCATTTGGTCTCGGGCCGTAGCCGACGATGTCGCCTGAAAAGTAAATCTCTTCGATGCCGCGTCCTTCTATGTCTTTGATAACCGCCTCGAGGGCGTGCAGGTTTGCGTGAACATCGGAGATTACCGCGTAGGCAGTCATTGCTTCAGCTCCTTACGCGGGTTGGAGTTTTTAGCGTTATTGGGGGCGTTATCGCGCGCAATGGTGTCCAGTATCCCGTTTATAAATGAAAAGGACTCCACGGTTGAATACTTTTTTGCTATATCTACGGCCTCATTAATAGTAACCGCCGCCGGTATGTCCGCCCTGTAGAGTAATTCATACACGGCAAATCTGATAATATTCCTGTCAACCGAGGCAATCCTCTGCAGCTCCCAATTTTTTGAGACCGACTGAATTATCCCGTCAATTTCGGTCATATTTTTGATTACCCCTCCGATGATGTCCTCTATGAATTCGAGAATATCGTCCGACGGGGATTTATAGACGAGCCACTCCTGTATCTCTTGTCTGGTTGAGACTGACCTGGTAAATTCATATTGAAACAGTGCTTGTAAGACGTATTCACGGGCTTCTCTTCTCGTCATAGGCAGCGGTTTAGAGTTTCCTGATGAGATTAGCCATTTCTATTGCCGTCATGGCCGCATCCCACCCTTTGTTGCCGCTCTTTGTTCCGGCGCGTTCAATTGCCTGTTCTATGGTGTCGGAGGTTATAACGCCATAGGCTATGGGCACTCCCGTGTCCATCGAGGCCGCTGCTATCCCCTTTGACGCCTCTGCCGCTACATACTCGAAATGCGGCGTTGCCCCGCGAATTATCGCGGCCAATGTGATTATCGCGTCATAGTTCTTAGATTCGGCGGCCTTTTTCGCTATCAGCGGCACCTCAAACGACCCCGGCACTTTTATTATCGATATGTCTGCGCTATCCGCCCCGTGTCTTGTAAGGGCATCGATTGCCCCTTCGAGCAGACGCCCGGTTATGAAGTCGTTAAACCGGCTTACAATCAGGCAAAACTTAAATCCCTTGGCGTTTATGTCTCCTTCGTATGTCTTCATAATAATTCTCCTGGTTCCTTCTATCATGATTTTCTCAGACTTTATCGAGAATATGTCCCATTTTCTTCTTCTTTGTCTTTAAGTAAACGAGGTTCTTGTCGCACGGGGTTATCTCGATAGGAACACGCTTTACTATTTCGATGTTGTAGCCGTCTAAGCCGACAATTTTCCTCGGGTTATTTGTCATCAGGGCTATTTGCTTAACGCCTAAGTCAACAAGTATTTGCGCCCCTATGCCGTAGTCTCTGAGGTCGTCCTTAAAGCCCAGCTCAAGATTGGCCTCTACGGTGTCAAGGCCCTGGTCCTGGAGTTCATATGCCTTGAGTTTATTGACGAGGCCAATGCCGCGTCCCTCTTGCCTCATATACAGTACCACGCCGCGCCCCTCTTTTTCTATTATCTCCATTGCCTTTTGCAGCTGCTGCCCGCAGTCGCAGCGCTTGGAGCTAAACACATCTCCTGTGAGACACTCCGAATGTACCCGGACGAGCACCGGCTCATCGGAAGTGATATTGCCCTTTATCAGGGCAAGATGGACATTGTCATCCACGGCGTTTTCATATGCTATGGCCCTGAAGTCGCCTCCGTATCTCGTCGGGCAATTTACGTTGGCCACTCTTTTTATCAGCCTCTCGTTTTTGAGCCTGTATTCGATAAGGTCTTCTATCGTTACGATTTTTAACTGGTGTCTTTCGGCAAATTCCATAAGCTCCGGCACCCTGGCCATAGTGCCGTCGTCGTTGAGTATCTCGCAGATTACGCCGGCGGGGATGAGGCCGGCAAGTTTGGACAGATCGACAGAACCCTCTGTCTGGCCTGCCCGCTGCAATACTCCGCCGGGCTTAGCCCTCAGCGGGAAGATATGTCCGGGACGGGCGAGGTCCTCGGGGCGGCAGTCCGGCTTGATTGCGGTAAGAACTGTCCTTGCCCTGTCGTGGGCTGAGATGCCCGTGGTCACTCCTTTTTTGGCCTCTATGGATACCGTAAAGGCCGTGCCGAAGGACGATGTGTTGTTGCTTGTCATCATAGGGAGGTTCAACTGCTCGACTTTCTCACGGGTCAGACTAAGGCAAATCAACCCTCTGCCGTATCTGGCCATGAAATTTATAACGTCGGGGGTGATTTTCTCGGCGGCAATGCAGAGGTCGCCCTCGTTTTCCCTGTCCTCGTCATCTATGAGGATTACCATCTTTCCTTCTTCGATGTCCTTTATTGCCTCTTCTATTGTGTTAAACGAATGTCTGGTCTTCATTTTGAGAATCCTTCCTCTCTTAATTTATTTAATAAATAATTATCGTTTCTGGCGCTTCCAGCAGAATTTCCCGAATACAAGGCGACAAATTTCTCGACATACTTGCCGATTATGTCTGTTTCAAGATTTACGCTGTCACCCCTGTTCCTTGTGCTGAGCGTTGTTACGCCTGATGTATGGGGGATTATGACGACAGAAAACCCGTTCACGCGCACCTCCGCAACCGTCAGGCTGACGCCGTCCACTGCTATCGAACCCTTTCTTACGATGTACTTTTGAATCTCGGGAGGGGCTTCTATCGCTATCTCGAGGACTCCCCCGCCTGCCATACGTTTCGACTCTATAGTCCCCGTGCCGTCTATATGTCCGGTGACAAAGTGCCCGCCGAACCTGCCGCCTGCTGGCATAGCCGGCTCGAGGTTTACCTTTGCACCGGCGGCAAGACCACCCACTCCAGAGCTTTTCCGGGTCTCTTCCGAGACGTCAAAATACATCTTATCCCCTTCCTTTTTCACTACCGTCAGGCATACGCCGTTTACCGACACGCTGTCCCCGGTTTGAGCGTCCTGCGATACAACCGCGTCAACAACCGCCAATTCGGTTACCCCGTGTTTCCTCTTTGCCGAGGCCACCTCGCCTACCGATAATGTTATCCCGGTGAACATTGTTATTCTTTTACGTCAACTTTGAAGAAGATGGTTTTTTTATAGAACCCCATCAGGTCAACATCGACATTCCATGCCATTTTTATCGTCACAATCCTCTTTTCCCTGTCGAATGTGACGTTTATGCTCTCTTTTTTTACGGGGATGCCGATTTCCTGCACCTTTTCGTATATCAGCTCGAGGGTTTTCTCCTTATCCTGCCCCAGCCTCGCTATCTCTTTTGCCTCTGATGTCATGGTGTTATGTTTGTAGTACGGCATTGCAAACATGAATCCCGAGTACATCGCGGCCACTATAAGGGCTATCATAAAGAGTGCCTTGATGCCGCTGGCGCCACGTTCGTTTTTCAATATTTTTTTGCCAGTCATTCCATCATTTATTCCATCGTTCATTTTACCAGCCTCCCTATACGATTAAATCTGATATGTTCATACCAGTTCAGGTTTTTGGCGTTGTCCCATGACCAATAAATGATCATGGCCTTTCCACGAATAAGGTTCTGATCGACGAAGCCCCAGAAGCGGCTGTCCTGGCTGTTGTCGCGGTTGTCGCCCATGACAAAGAATTTTCCGGGAGGGACCCTCTTAGGCTCCATGTTGTCCCGCGGCGGGATTCCGTTTCTCATCGATGTGTCTGTGTGCTGTATGAATGGTTCGACGAGTTTCTCGTGGTTTACATAGACCTCTTTGTCAACTACCTCCACCACATCACCCCCTACGGCTATGACGCGCTTTATAAAGTCCCTGCTGAGGTCTTCAGGGTATTTAAACACTATTATATCGCCCTTTTTAGGCTGATTGAATGTGAAAATCTTTATCCCGGTAAACGGTATCATTATTCCATAGACGAATTTATTCACCAGAAGCTGGTCTCCGACAAGCAGGGTCGTCTCCATCGAGCCGGAGGGGATTTTATATGCCTGTATCACAAATGCGCGTATGACAAGGGCTAGTAAGAGGGCGGTTATTATTGCTTCAGAGTATTCTCTGTAGATGTTTTTTTTCATTTATCTATCCTCATAACCGATAAAAACGCTTCCTGTGGTATCTCTATGTTGCCTATTTGTTTCATTCTTTTCTTCCCTTCCTTTTGTTTTTCCAACAGTTTTCTTTTTCTCGTAATATCGCCGCCGTAGCACTTGGCCAGCACATCTTTTCTCATAGCCTTTACGCTCTCGCGGGCGATTATTTTCCTGCCGATGGCCGCTTGTATGGCTATTTCATATAGTTGGCGATCTATTACCTTGCGCAGGTTTTCCACTATCTGGCGTCCCTTATGGTAGGACTTTTCCTTGTGCACTATAAGAGAAAGGGCGTCAACGACCTTGCCGTTTATCAGTATATCAAGCTTGACAAGGTCTGCGTCCCTGTAGCCGGTGAAATCATAATCCATCGAGGCGTAGCCCTTCGATATGGACTTCAACCTGTCGAAAAAATCCCACAGTATCTCGTTCATCGGCAGCTCGTATGCTACCATCACCCTGTCCTTCCCAAAATAGGTGAACTCCTTCTGTGTGCCTCTTTTTTCCTGGCACAAGTCGAAGATATTGCCAACGTATCTCTCCGGCACGAAAATCGTTGCCAGAATAAACGGCTCCTCTATTTTAACAAAACTATCGGGTAGTTGTGTTGGATTATCTATTAATGCCACTTCGCCGTCATTTTTTGTGACCCTGTAAATAACCGTAGGGGCGGTGTTTAACAGTGACAGATTAAACTCCCGTTCCAGTCTTTCCTTTATAATGTCCATGTGCAATAGTCCCAGGAACCCGCATCTGAAGCCAAATCCAAGGGCGGTGGAGGTCTCAGGCTCATAGCTGAACGATGAGTCGTTGAGGCCGAGCTTTAAAAGGGCGTCTTTCAGCTCTTCGTATTCGTGTGTCTCAGTGGGGTAGATGCCGCAAAAGACCATCGGCTTAATCTCTTTGTAGCCGGGCAGCGGTTCTGTGGCAGCACCCTGTGCGTAGGTTATAGTATCTCCAATTTTTGTATCCCCTACGGTCTTCATATTTGCCGATATAAATCCAACCGTCCCGGGGCCAAGCGCCTCTGTAATGAGCAATTTTGGCGTAAATACCCCCACATCGATGACCTCAAATACCTTGCCGGTTGACATCATTTTAATTTGTGTACCCTTACGAAGTTCACCGTCAAAGACCCTTATCATGACGATTACACCCTTGTAGCTGTCAAACCACGAATCGAATATCAATGCCCTGAGCGGCAGAGATGCGTCTCCTGTGGGCGGCGGTACCTTCCTCACTATGGCCTCGAGTATCTCCTTTACGCCGATACCGTTTTTGGCCGACGCCATGAGGGCCTCTGAGCAGTCAATCCCTATGGCCTCCTCTATTTGTGCCACAACGCGCTCCGGTTCGGCCTGCGGCAGGTCTATCTTATTTATTACGGGCAGAAGCTCAAGGTCGTGGTCGAGGGCAAGATATGTGTTGGCGAGGGTTTGAGCCTCTACGCCCTGAGTTGCGTCAACGACTAACAGGGCGCCCTCGCATGAGGCAAGGCTCCTCGATACCTCGTATGAGAAGTCCACATGCCCCGGCGTGTCTATCAGGTTGAGGATATAATCGAGGCCGTTGTCGGCCGCGTATATAATCCTGACGGCATGAGCCTTGATGGTAATGCCGCGCTCTTTTTCGAGGTCCATCGAATCAAGCACCTGTTTAGTGAGTTCCTTGCGGCTTAAGGCACCGGTAATCTCTAAAAACCTGTCGGCCAGCGTAGATTTGCCGTGGTCGATGTGGGCAATTATAGAGAAATTCCTTATATTTTCAGTTACCAAATTTTATCGTCATCCATGTTCCGCGTTTACGGGATATTTATAGGCAAACTCCTATTATACACGAAACGTAAAGAAATAGCGAAGTTTGGGAAAATATTAGGAAAGGATATTTAGGGCTGCTACCATAACTCAATCAATAAAAGTACGTCCCTGTCTAATATTGGCCTTGCTTGCCTTTTTGACGATACCCACTAAAGACAGTGGTCACTTATTAAATATAAATGCTCAAGGTGATAATTCCCAAGCTCCCTTGAAAAGAGAGCTTGGGAACGACAGGTAAGTTATGATGATCAGCAATAGTGAAAGATTAGAGACTATCACTACTATGGCTTTATTTTTATGTCCTGAACTTTTTCTCGTCCGTTCTCAACAGTATAGTGTACTGATACTGTGTCTCCTATTTTTAATTTGGTCAATGGAGTGCCGGTGCAATCAAACCCAACCTCGACCTCTTTGTCCTTTATAACCAACAGACCCTTTGAAGGATTTATATTGTGAATTTTTCCTATGATTTCCCTTTGTCCCGCATTACCCAATTTCACTACGGAAACAGCCTTTGCACTTGAATCCTCCACAGAGTAATCTACCTTTACTGAATCCCCTTTGTTAATTTCCTTAATCAGGGAACCATCACAGTTAAAACCTACCTCGATATTTAGCTCTTTTACTGAAAACATACCTTTACTCTTGTCAATATTCTCGACTACTCCAGTTATTGACGCACCATAAGACACTCCTATCAGCATAAACACAGCCAGTACGCTTAAAACAAGTACCTTTTTCATTTGTAACCTCCATAGCTTTGATCGTTTCAAGAACGTTCAGATTAAAATAATCTGTTTACGTTCAGATGTTAGGTTAATTGCCTGGATAGTTAACTCCGTTGCTCCATTTATTACACACGAAACGTAAAGAAATAGCGAAGTATGGTAAAAACTTTGATAGTGATATAAATAATAATTCATGTGGATGGGCGCAGGATGCCGCTATTAGTGATAAAACCATTGTCTTTTTACAGGAGAAATGCTAATCTTGATGAAGTAGGAGCATTATAATAACAACGCGATGATACCTGCTGAGATTATAGAGAAAAAGATTCTGCTGATTCGCGGTGAGAAGGTTATGCTAGACAGCGATTTGGCTGAGCTATATGGTGTTGAAGTTAAGCACCTGAAAAGGCAGGTCAGACGAAACATAGACCGCTTCCCTGAAGACTTTATGATCCAATTATCGAAAGAAGAATATGAGGCTTTAAGGTACCATTTTGGCACCTTAAAAAGAGGAGAACATTCTAAATACCTGCCATATGCCTTTACAGAGCAGGGAGTGGCGATGCTTTCCAGCGTTCTTAGCAGTGAACAGGCTGTAAAGGTCAACATTGAGATCATGCGTGCGTTTGTCAGGCTTAGGCAGATGCTTTCTTCGAATGCCGATTTAGCTCGTAAACTCGATAATATCGAGAACAAATACGACACACAGTTTAAATTGGTCTTTGACGCGATACGGCAATTAATGCAGCCGCCGCAGCCAAAACGCCGCCATATTGGCTTTAAAAGAGAGAATGAGGGGAAATAAGTCCCCTATATCTCTACATAGTCAAGGTCCTTATCGAACGTCTCCTCAAGATGATAGTACGCGTAAAAGGCAATAAGCATACATAATATGCCGACAACCGCTCCCGCATTTAAGATGCCTATGTAGCCCCTTGCGAACTGAAAGGCCGCGGTAACCGGTATAACCATGCCGCGTATGATATTCGGCACTGTGGAGGCCACCGTTGCCCTTATGTTTGTGCCAAACTGCTCCGCCGCTATGGTTATGAATATTGCCCAATAGCCGACGGCAAAACCTATGAAGCCGCAAAACATATAAAACACCGTGCTGCTTACCCCGCTCAGCATGAAATACCCCGCGATAGCAGCCGAGGATAGGATCATAAACAATAGCAATACTTTTTTTCTGCTCCGCAGGTATTGGCTCAAAAAGCCGCTGCCAAAATCCCCAAATGCAAGTCCCATATAACAGTACATCACGGCCTCACCGGCGCTGACCGTGCCTCTGACATTCATCGCCCTTGCAAACTCAGGCGACAGTAGAATTAGAATTCCCACACAGAACCATATCGGAAGCCCTATCAGGATGGACTTCATGTACTTGAAAAAACGCCGCTTATTGGTAAACAGGATGAGCAGGTTTCCCTTGCCGATATCGCTTGCCGCTATCTGCTTATACATCCCGGATTCGTAAACGCCAATCCTCATTATAAGCAGCGCCATTCCAAGACCTCCACCGATGAGATAGGCCATTCTCCATTCGAAGGTCTTTGCGATATAGTTAGCGAGTATTGCTCCCAAAACCCCGACCGTGGCGACAATCATGGTTCCGTAGCCCCTGAGCTTTCCGGGCATGTTTTCCAGCACCAGTGTGACGCCGGCGCCAAGCTCACCGGCCAGCCCTATGCCGGCGATAAACCTCCAAACGGCGTACCATTGTGTGGATTGAACAAAGGCATTGGCAATATTCGCCGCGGAGTACAAGAAAATCGACCCGAAGAGGATCTTTACCCTTCCCTTTTTGTCCCCAAGTATTCCCCATAAAAACCCGCCTGCAAGCATTCCCGCCATTTGCATGTTAAACAGGAAAATCCCCTTGTTTAATATATCTGACGCCTCTACCCCAATGGCCCTGAGACTCTGCACCCTGACAATCCCAAAGAGAATAAGGTCATAGATGTCAACAAAATACCCGAGGGCTGCGACTATCACACAAATGGAAACAGTATTCCTGCCAAAACCGGCTCTATCAGGTTCATTCATAGAGATAGATTATACACGGAAACGAGATATGGCGGCAATAATGTAAACCGTCCTAAATCCACCATCAAATTGAGCCGCGGTCTCAGTTTCAGGTTTGTGGGGGATTTTTGTGAGGGGGTTCAGAGTTTATTTCCCTTTGCGAGGGGATTATATTAGCCCTAACGCCCTAAAAAACCTATGAATTTACCTTAATGAACGCAACTCTCCTGATTATATAAAAAACTATGTCATAAACCCTCCATATGCGTCATGGAGCAGAAGCCAATTGTGCGATTTTGCGCCGCGCTTCTATTAATAATGACCATGATGGATGGTCGCCTGATATGCGAATCATAATTTTGCGCGACCTCTCTATTACCCTTCCGGCTATGAAGATAATGCCCAGACGCATTAATGGACTAAGACATTGAGGGCGCTGCCCTCAAACTCCCGCAAGGAGGCTTGCCTCCTTGACCTCTTCTTTCTTACGCAGGTATGATATACATCATAGCGCGCCGCAGGGGCGGCTTGTA
>JADFYO010000110.1 GCA_015233015.1 Nitrospirota bacterium
TCTGTAAGCTCTTTATTCTTATCAGTTATTTGCTCCATTCCCTTCATTTGTATAGTTATACAATCTATATTTGCTTTTGTCAACAACTTTTTTTGTATGTGTCATTTTTTATGCGTGAACGGTTACAGAAAATCAAAGCCGTTTTTCAGGTAAAACCCAACTGAATCACCATACGAGTCGACAGTAATAAACCGGCAGCCTGCTATATCGCTATCAAGAAAAATACGTTTGATATAATCCATTAATTCAGTTCCGATATTGTTGTTATGGAAATCTTTATGTACGGCAAAACGGCCAATCTTTACAGCCGGATAGCTATGGTAGCTGCGTTTCTTATGCGGGATGTCATGTAATAGTTTCTTTTTAAACAAATTCACGGAGTCGGCATCAAGGCGGCGAACGCTGTCATTTAGGACGCTGAAATAGGCCTTTGTGCAGTCCTCCTCTTCAAACAGATACGTCACTGCCAATAGTTCCTTTGCGTGTTCGACGGCATCCTTAAAAAGGAATTCGTTCAGGTCGGCATTGCCGCAATCAAAGGGTTTTATTGAATAATCGGCAGATAACCTTATGACATAGGGATATTCGCTCAAAACCTTGTTAGCTTTTTAATCTTTTCGTAATTTGCCATCAACTTGTCGTACTCTTCCTTTGAAAGCCTCCGCTGGTCAACCTGCGCCATCTTCTCTAAAAAACGCTTTGCGTCTTTCCCGGTCAGGGTCGGAGTTTCTTTTATCGGTCTGGCCATGTCAGTTCCTCCCTATGAATTTCTCGTAATGTATTATTTATTATAAGAATAATGCTGCCCGAAAGTCAATGGAAATGTCATGCCTGTTATCCCAATCCTACCCCAAAAATAAATTCTTGACATATTTTTATCTCCTTTGTTTAAATAAATGAAACCAAGATCAAATGCACATGGGCTATTTATAAGTAATCGTTCATGCTCATATAAATTGTGATTGAATATGCACCATAAGTTTGATATAACCCTAAAGGATTTACTAAAAGACATACCTGCGAAGTTTTTGAAGATTCTGACGGGGTATGAGGATGGGAAATTTCTCGATATCCAGCTCCCCGATATTCAATTACTGATGCCTGACCTGCTTATAGAGCTGCCTGATGGCAGTCTCTTTCATATTGAGATCCAGAGTACAAACGATAGTACAATGTTAGTGAGAATGTACCTCTATTCGGCCTTTATTTTTAAGCAGTATGGAAGATTACCAAGACAGGTGGTATTATACGTAGGAGATAAGCCGCTCAACATGGACAACAGGACTGGCAGTTATTCGTATGAACTGCTGGACATTCGGGATATAAACTGTTCGGAGTTGTTACAGAGTGATAAACCCGAGGACATAGTTTTGGCGATATTATGCAAATCTGACGATATAGACGTTACCATAGCCCGGATTTTAGAGAGATTATCCACGCTGCCGTTAAAAACGAGGAGAGATTACATATTAAAATTGCTATATCTCTCGGATTTGCGGAAGTTGTATAATAAAGTAGATCAGGAGGTAAAGAAAATGCCTATAACGATTGACGCACAGGAGAGTGGACTTTTTCAGGCAGGTGTTGTTGAAGGTGAACGCAGAGGTGTTGTTGAGGGTGAGCGTAGAGGGGAGCGGCTAGGTGTAATAGAAGGTATGCTCGAACTCAAATATGGTTCATTCGGCCTTGAGCTGATGGATATAGTGAGAATTATTGATGCCGCCGGTAAGTCAGGAAAACTGGATGAATTCAAAAACCTTATCAGGAAATCCGATTCCCTTGACATTTTAAAGGAGTTTTTAGAGAAGAATAAATGAGACGTCTGGTTGTGATTACCAGATAAAGGAGGGCTTATGGAGGTTTTTGAATTAGATGGCTTACCTATAGAAGCAGTCCAGAGGATAAGGCAGCTGGCTGATATACTAAAAAACGATAAAGGCGGCGCGCTGAAAATGATTGATGAGCTTATAGATGAAATTAAGTGGGACCTGGCCTTTAATAATTCTCAGAATGCCATTGACAAACTGGCTGAAGAGGCATTAGTAGAGATTGAGGCCGGGTATGCAGAACCGATGGATTTGAATAAACTGTGAAATCCTATGTAGTAGGAAGTTTTTGGAAACATTACAATGTTCTCCCAAGAGAAGTCAGGCATAAGGCGAAAGAGACTTACCAATCATGGTTAAACAATCCTTTCGATGAAAAAATGAAATTCAAGAAGTTATATGAAAACAAAGATGTATATTCCATACGAATAGGGCTTTGTTGGCGGGCGTTGGGGATAAAGCATAGAGACGATATGTATTGGTTTTGGATAGGTTCTCATGAGCATTACAGTAAATTAATCAACAGATTATGAAAACACGGGCCTCCACCAATAACGAATAAAAAATGATAATTTTTACTTTACATTTGTTTTTATCTTATGGTTTAATAATGGCAAGGTTGGGTAGGGCGAGTCTGATATAGTAAAAAAGTGCGGTAGTGGAGGATGTTTTGAATCGTTTAAATCTCTGTAAAATCCTTGAAAAACGGGTCTGTTAACTAAACTGTGTCAGGCCCGGTTTTAGCCCTTAATGTCTATATCCAAATCTAACCTCCCTTCGAAGAAAATGGCAAGCTGAGAAATTGTTTGACCCCAGTTTCTTGCTGGCTGAGTCCATTTCTCCGAGATATTTTGTATAGCCAGATACAGCAGTTTCAAGAGGGCGTTTTCAGTAGCAAAAGCCCCTTTGGTTTTAGTAACTTTGCGTAACTGGCGGTGGAAACCTGAGGTAAGCTGGTTTATTAAACGGCCTTTCTGGTATAATTCTGCATGGACGGTGTTGCCTTTTATTAATTATGCGCTTTAAAATAATCCATAAGTATTTTTTCAGAGAGCTGCTTATCTCCTTCGTTCTCAGTATCACGGCCTTTAATATGATACTGATGATGGAGCGTATTCTTAAATTCAGTATGCTGCTTTCGGGGGTAGGGGCGTCGGCCTATGATTTTCTTAAGATTATCTTACTAGTTCAGCCGCAGCTTTTTCTGCTTACCATACCTATGTCCCTGATGACGGCTGTGCTGTTTACTTATGGCCGGCTGAACGCGGATAATGAGATTATCGTCTTAAAGGCCGTAGGGGTGTCGTTTGCCGCTTTAACCAGACCGGTGTTTTTTTTCGGTTTCCTGTGTTTTGCAGCATCTGCGTTCAATAGTTTTTACCTTGGCCCGGCAACGTCTAAAGCGCTCAGGCATAATGTTACAAGCATAATTATCAACAAGTCCCCGATGGCAATCAAAGAGGGTGTTTTCTATACACTATTTAAAAATGTCGTCGTCTTAGTCAGAGAAAAACCCTCAGACCGTACCATGAAAGGCGTGTTCATCTATGACAAGAGAGACGATAAAAGGCACTGGACAATCTTCGCAAAAGAAGGCAACATTAACGTTTACGGAGAGGGTGGCATTGAGTTCGTCCTGAAAAACGGAGGGGTGTTTTTGCCCGACAATAATTCCATTACGAAAATCGCGTTTGGCTCCTATAATATGATGATAAACTTTAAACCTGAAACTAACTCGCAGATAAGCGAACTTACGCCGCTTGAGGTACTAAGGCGTACAAAGGAGACCACAGGGGAGGAGCGTATTGCGGTGTTTCTGGAGTTTCACAGGCGCTTGGCGCTGCCGTTACTGGTATTGATTATTAGTTTTTTCTCGCCTGCCTTTGCAATGATTTCGGTCAAAACCGGGAAGCTCGGCGGCCTCAGCCTTGCGATGCTTGTGTTTTTGGCATATTACAGCATGTTGATATATTTTGAGAAACTCGCAAGGACGGGGTCAATACCACATGTCGTGGCCGGATGGACCCCATTTCTTATCATGCTCATCTGCTCTGTTTATTTCTTTAGGGAGGAAAATTCCAGATGAACATCATCGTTCGCCACTATACGAAAAATATGCTCCTGCATGTGCTTGTCATATCGGTGGGCTTTGCTTTGGTAATGGGCACATTTGAGGTCATCGACAAGCTCGACAAACTAGTAAAATTCTCCCCTTCGTTTAATGATATGGCGATTTTCTGGGTTTATATCACCCCTAAGTATTTTAAATATCTCCTTCCTATGTCCGTATTAATGGCAACCCTGATGGTCTTTGGTCAGGCATCCAGATATAATGAGTTGATTGCATATAAGGCTGCGGGCGGGAGAATTAAGAAACTATTTATTCCATTTATCGTTATTGCCATTATGCTGTCGTGTGTGGATTTTGCGGTTGACGAGTATGTATCGAGCCGGTTCAATCTCGAGGCCAACAATCTCCTCTATAAAATCAAAAACAAGCGCAACAGGCTAGTCTATAAAACCACGGACATCTGGTTTATGGAAAAAAAGACAATGATAGTGAATGCCAACCTTTATGTGCCGGACCAGAAGACCCTCTACGGCGTTACCGCGTTTATTACCGAGGACGATGGTATTACAGAGATAATCAAGGGCAAGGTATGTGCGTGGGACGGCAAACGATGGGTCATTCACGACGGCACGCGCTACAGTCTGGAGAAACTCAGCACCGAGCCTTTTACAGCAGTTCCTCTTGGCGATTTCAGCGCCATAAATGTATATGAAGACAACGAACTAATAGCCGACGAGATGCCGTTTTCGGAACTCTACAAATACAATGAGCGTCTGAAGACCGCTGGATATAACAACCAGAAGAGCCTCGTAGATATGTATGCCAAACTTGCGTATCCATTTACGTGTCTGGTGATGATGCTGCTGGGGGTAGCGATATCGTCGAGATTTAAGATGGGAAGCGGGTTAATTAATGCCGGTATTGCCATAGTGATAAGCCTTCTCTATTGGATAGCCTATGCGATGGCGATTTCGTTTGGGTATTCGGGCATGTTTGGGGCGCTGTTTGCCCCGTGGATAATACCGTTGATATTTTCCGCTGCCGGTTTTTTCATGTATGTGAAAATGCCGGAGTGAGGTTACCCGAATATATCCTTGATATTAACCTGAAGGCCGTCGATGACTTTAGATGTAACGGTTCCTTCACCCTCGGCATAGGACAACGTCTTATATTTACCGTTGTCAATGGTTAAGACTTCGATTATTTTAAGCTCCGGTATAACTATCCAATACTCCGGCACACCGTACTTCTCGTATATCTCTTTTTTAATATTGGTATCCCGACGGTATGTACCTGTAGAGACGATTTCACAAACCATATCGGGCACGATGCGTACCCAGTCTGTGATAACAGCCGGCCTGTTCTCTTTGCGAATAAACAGCAAGTCCGGCTGAAAACGGTTCATGCCGTCTTCGAATATCACGTCAAGAGGAGAGTAATAAACCTGTCCCAAACCTTTTTGTTCTACGTGACTATCTATTTTTCTGAATAGATTTCTGCTGATTTCCTGATGTATCCACAGTGGGCTTGGGGTCATAACTTCCTCTCCATTAATAATCTCGGTAAGGTCAAAACCTTTCTCAATCTCAATAGTGGTATTCATGAATATAGTATATCACCTGATTTAGGGTTTTGTCGATGGAGGAAAAGGAGGCAGAGTTCTTTGACAGGAGAATAGAAATAAGAAGATAGTCCAATAATCCTATTTTCATGACCGAACCACATAATTATCAAATGTGGAATCAGATACCATCTTATGGAAGGCATTCCTATTTCAACTCAAAACATTAAATTTGAAACCATTTAAAATCAATGACTTATAAAATAATAGTGCTGGCATGAAAATTGCTACTTATAGTATGTGAGTAATTTAAATAAACTATGAAAAGGGGTATATGTGAAGACCATACTTTTGTCTCTATCAATGACTATGGTGGACCCATTTGTCAAGACAGAAAATTGCCTTTTTTAAGTTACAGCAAGTCCATATATTTTTCATAGCCCAAGCCCCAAAGGGGCGGGTGTATGTCCTAAGTCAGTAGTCCTTTTCTCCTC
>JADFYO010000111.1 GCA_015233015.1 Nitrospirota bacterium
ATGACCTTTCCCCCCGGCGCGAATTTCTCCGACAATCCTGAGCAGCTCATAGAGAGAGAGAACCTTATCTTTCATACTCATCCATAATAGTTAACAGCCTGCCGGCATAACTTGTCACACCTTCGATTCTATTAAATGCACTGTAAATAATACGGCAATAATCACTATGGCAATCGTCATCAGAAGATCTAAAATGACGGAGTGATAATACTGCTCATGTTTAATCTGTCTGGTCGTGTTCATGTATTTGATAAACGAGACAAGGGCAATTACCTCCCCAATAATAATCAGCAACAGGCCGGTTTTTGAGGAGTAATGTTCAACGACTTGGACCTTCTCGCGCTTTTCTCCAATGGTAGAAAGCAGTTCGGTGAATTTCAGCATAAACAATCCAAATTTCTCAACTACAAAACCAAAGGCCATCACAGCCATGCTCGTGCGAATCCACGAGAGAAACGTCCTCTCGTTAGCCATATGTGCCTGTGCACGGGAATATTCATTAATCTTATCTTTTAAAAACATTAGAAAACCCTAAAACATCTTTCCGAGATTTATTATAAATAAAATTCCGGCCAAGACAACTGAAAACGTTATCATTATGCAGGATACATGGGTGGTGGTATAAATTTTATCGTCCATGTGTTTCAATCTTATCATATATTGAACAAACCCAAGCAGCCCCGCCACCCCGCCTATTATCACTATAACAATTCCCTCATGTTCCAAAAAGCTGCCACGATTGGGGCAATTAATCGCGTTGGTATATTTAACGGGCGAGAACTTCATAAGACTCTCCATGAAGATGCCAAACTTCTCCACACCAAGGCCAAAAACCAACAGCGACACGCTCGTCCTTACCCACGCGAGGAAGTTCCTGTCCAGCGCATTGTACTCCCTGCCGGAATGGAGCCGTTCTTGTGATATCCTGAACATTATAACGCAGACCCGCCCACGCTTTATGGGTAATTAAATGGACTATCGCGTAATATCGCGTCCAGCTTTAAGGGAGTTCCAGTAAAAACAAACATTGCAGTACCTTTTTCCGTCATGCTCTGGCTGGACTGTTTCCACTGGCCGTCCCACGCGGCTAATACAACTGTGCTATTGTCTTTGATGTCAACCCACCGGATGGATAACTTCAGCTCAGCTGAATCGAAGTTGTTCATATTAGCGGCTACCGTCTTAAACCCTTCGGAGGTTGTCATTGACCTTAGCCCTTCCGCGTCCTTACTGACGTAATATTCCCTGATCTTTTGAAGTTGTTCTATGGCGGCCCTCGCCCTTATAGAATCTCCGGGCTGAACCTTGACCTCTTTCTTGCTGCATGAGGATATAATAACAATGAAAAGGAAAAATAAGACCGTTTTTCTCATAAACAACTGCCTCCTTAGATTAACGCATTGACCCGCTCCTGGCGCAATTTAACCTGATTATCATAATTTGTCAAAGGCAACACATTCGTTGCCAGGCCTTGCCGGGTTCCTCTATTTATTTCGTACCTGTAAAAAGACCTTTGCCTCTTCGACCTTCTCAGGCAGACAGGACAGTATCTCTGCCTCGTCAGCCTTGAGGAGCTTGAGCCTGTTCCAGTCCTGGTCTTCCAGGACTCTTGCACCCATGGTTCCGATTTCGTCGCCAAATCCATTTGTCTTACAGTAAAGATTGGAAATATATACGGAGGCCGGCAAAAAAGACGTCTCATTTTTTATCGTCCTTTCGTGGTGCATTCGAATAGACGTAACAAGCTCCGGAGGCAATGCCCACTTCTCAGCTATGAGCGCACCCACTTCCGAATGGTCCATTGTGAATATCAACTTCTCTTTATGATTCAAATTATCGGAACTGCCTATTTTTTTCACCATGGACAAATAATCCCGGGGAAAATGCTTAATAAAGAAGATCTTCCCAATGTCATGAATCAGCCCCGCAATAAAATACTCCTCCCGTTTGACAGGGTCTGCGATAACTCTTTTCGCTATCAGCTTCGAGGAAATCGCAGTGGCAAGGCTGTGCTGCCAAAACTTATCGACATTAAACAGCGCCCCCTTGGAAGGATTAAACGAGGATAGTACCTCGGCGCTCAAGGCAAGATTTTTTATCGTATTCATTCCCAGTAAAATGATAGCCCTGTTGATGGAAGTAACCTCCTGGGGCATCCCAAAATAAGAGGAATTTATGAGATTCAACACCTTTGCCGTAAGGGCGGGGTCGAGCTTAATCGCCTGAACAAGGTCAACGGCCGAGGATGTGTCGCTGCTGGTCAGCGCTACTATTTTCGCAATCGTAGGAGAAAGCGCCGGCACTTTCTCAATATATGACAATATTACCTTCTTCATATCAGGCTATAATAACATACGTCAATAACAAATTTGTATATATTTTATTTTTGCGAGGCGGCAACGCCATACGCGCTATAATGGTTTAATCCTCAGAAATTTTCTTTTCCCAACCTTCAATACATACTCTCCGGCTATGAGTTTTTCATCCTGGCCGCTGGGCTTTCGGCCATCTATTTTTACACCTCCCTGATTTATCAACCGAACTGCCTGCCCGGTGCTTTCACAAAGGCCGGTGTCTTTCATGATTTTGGGCAGCCACACTGCGGGTTCTGTCCATTCATACGACATTTCGGCAATGTCGTCAGGCGTCTCTCTCGATGAAAATATTAAATCAAACTCTGATTTTGCGTTTAGCGCGGCGTCAGCCCCGTGATATCTTCCTGCAATCTCAAGGGCAAGGTCTTCTTTCGCCTTCTTAGGATGAACCGAGCCGCTTGCAAGTCCATCACGCAGCAAGGCCAACTCATCAATACCCTTGTGGCTTAACAGCGTATAATATTTCAACATCAGCTCATCGCTTATAGACATCAATTTGCCGAAAATCTCCTTTGCCGGTTCGTTGATGCCGACATAGTTGCCGAGACTCTTGGACATCTTGTTTACGCCGTCGAGGCCCTCTAAAAGAGGCATCATGATGACTACCTGTTCGGCAATGCCGTTCTTTCTCTGGAGGGTTCTGCCCATCAGGAGATTAAACCGCTGGTCTGTGCCGCCGAGTTCTACGTCGGCCTTCAGTGCCACAGAATCGTAGCCCTGAAACAGCGGGTAGTAGAACTCTAAGAGCGATATGTCGTTATGCGCCTCGAAACGTTTTTTAAAATCGTCGCGCTCAAGCATTCTGGCAACCGTCAGTAGTGACCCAAGACTTGCTATTTCTTGCGCGGACATCTTAGAAAACCACTCGCTGTTAAACACTATCTTAGTACGCTCAGGGTCAAGTATCTTAAATATCTGCTCTTTATATGTTACCGCGTTTGCGTCAACCTCCTCTTTGGAGAGTGGCTTACGCTGCTCGTTTTTGCCGGTCGGGTCGCCTATCATGCCGGTGTAGTCGCCGATGAGAAATATTGCCTCGTGGCCCAGTTCCTGAAAATGGCGCATCTTTTCAATCAACACGGTATGCCCAAGATGTATATCGGGTGCGGTTGGGTCAAAACCCGCCTTTATCCTAAGCGGACGGTTCTTCTCATAGGAACGGGTTAATTTGTCGAGCAGCTCCTGCTCGTTGATTATCTCTGAGGCCCCGCGCTTGATAACCTCTAACTGTTTTTTTGGATGTGTGAACACTCTTCCCATGATATTAGTTATGCGTTGGCTGAGTCAACAATCTCGTTTTCAATATTATCGCCAACCTCTGTTTTATTATACAGATAAAAGATAAAACCCGGCAGACTTGCCACCAGTGTGGTTAAATACCATCCAAAGGAAATCGCTATGGCTGTCTCCTGTGGAATTCCCGCCTTACTGAAGAGCATCACAAATGCCCCCTCGCGAAGCCCCAGCCCGGAAATCGATATAGGGATTGAGGCAATCAATATTATCAGAGGCATGAAGATTAACAGGTCTAAGACGCCAATCTTCGCACCCAGACTAATGGTTATCAAATATGCGATGCCTATCGAGATAAGCTGAGCCGCGGTCGTCAGCACAAAAGATAACGCGATGGACTTAAAATTCCTCATATATAAGTGAAAGTAATCATAAAATTTAGAGACAGAAGCAAATCTGCCGCCCAGACGAAAACCAAAGACTATAAAACTCACCACGATAAAACCAGCCGTTACCAAAGGAGTAAAATACTCCACGCCGGTGCCGGCAAGCCTCTTCAGACCAAACATCATTGCCGCCAACCCGATGAAAATAATATTAGCAAGCCCTATATACCTATCCATAAACACAGACCCGGCGGCAATCAGCCCGCTCCCCGTCTTTTTGTAAACATAGTACATCTTTACCGCGTCGCCCCCGGTTGTCCCCGGCAGTACGTTATTAAAAAAAAGCCCTATCATATTGAGTGAAAACAGTTTGCTAAGAGGAATATCGTCAGAGATGAACAACTGCCACCTCTTTGAAATAATAACTATCGAAACTAAGCACAACAGCGAACCAATAAAAAAATACAGCAGATTGATATTTCTCAGCAGCGAAAAAACCTTGTTCGTGTCAATCTTAGATAGCAGCACATATAGAATTGCCGCGCTGATAAGGACCTTCACGCCGACCGATAGACCTTTCTTTATTATTGTTTTCAATGGCTTCCTCAAGTCTTAGGTTATATGAAAAGGAGCACTCCTGTCAAGCATATACGCAAACGACAGTCATGCCAAACCATCATATTAATGTTATAATACGGTGATGTTTATTACTACTACGAACAGGATAGAGTTCGAGAAGAAGACCGTAACGAAGATGGTGGGGTTTTATTGTAAAAAGCGCCATCGCCCGGAGGACGGCCTCTGCCCGGACTGTGCCTCACTGCTTGAGTATTCCCACAAGCGCCTGGATAAGTGCGTATATCAAAACGACAAACCAACGTGTTCAAAGTGTACGATACACTGCTATAAGCCCGGCATGAGGCAGCAAATCAGAGATGTGATGAGGTACTCACAGCCGCGAATGCTGATTAGGCAGCCCCATCTGGTGATTTTGCACGCGATTGAGGGCTTTTTAAATAAATTTAATAAGAAACATAAGAAGAAAGGGAAGGAAAGCCCGCCGAACGTTTCCTGATTTAAAGGACGGTGGTTGAACAGATTGCTGTTCGTGAGTATTGACACGGACATCATAGAAAGCGTACAATTAAGCATGGGAACAGTGAGGCCGTCTAAGACACATCCAGAAGGGGAAGCGCTCCGGTACATGGAGAACGCCAAAGGTCTGTTAAAAGCTGCGGCCATTGAAGATAATATCTATCTCGACAAGAAACCTGTCCGTGAAGCGTTTGGCACGGCATACCTTGCCATACTTGAAGCCGTTAACGAAGCCCTGATAAAGAAGGGTCTTACACGTAAAGAATTGCCTAAGTCCGTTGACGGGTATATGGCGTCCATAAAAAAGCACCTGTCAGTCAACAATGGGAAGCTCGTAAGGGAATTTGACAGCCTCTATGAATCTCTGCATATAGCCGGATACTATAGGGGATTGCTTTATCACGTTGATACAGTCAAAGACGAAATGAAAGCCGCCGAAACATTTATCAAAAAGCTGCTGCCTTAACCCGCGCCAGAAACCCTGCGATTTCCATAGACGGGCATTCATTATGATTTCTATGAAAGCATTTTGGTTTAAACCATCTCTGGCTTGCTTACACCCAATGAAACCATGGACTCAGCCCCTCCATCCACATTTCTAACAGTCAGGCTGCCACCCATGTTTGTTTCTATTATGGTTTTGGACATATATAGCCCAACTCCCGTGCCATGTTCCCCCTTTGTTGTATAGTAGGGTTCAAAGATTTTCGCTATTAGATGTTCTGGAATACCGCCGCCGTTGT
>JADFYO010000112.1 GCA_015233015.1 Nitrospirota bacterium
GCCAGAAAGCCAGCCTGTAAACCTGCTCTCTCAGCAGACTATCCATTAAATCAAAACTCCGTGGATTATCGCGAACTCCATTAAAAACAGATATGTTTGCATCTATAAAAGATTTAACCGCTGTGCAATCGAAGACGTCGGAGTTCAACATGTACGAGGCGGCAATGCGCGGAGAGATGGAGAAAGTGAAGGTCTATGAATCGGACGTGAAGGCATATCAGACCAAAGTCGAGGGACTAAAGACAAAGGCAACGGTCAATTCCATCAATATAGAAAACCAATCGAAAGAGGCGAAGTTGAAACTTGACGCCTATTCGGCGAAGCTCAACAGCTATAAGGCCACCATGCAGAAGTCTGAATCGCTGATAAAGAACTCCCTGGACAAGTACCGTGCTGATGTGGGCGCGTATGGTCAAGAGGCCAGTGCGATGACAAAGACATATGACATGTTTATACAGACGGGCAGGCTCAACTCACAGAGCAACATAGAGTCAACAACCCAGAGTATAAAGATGGCGGAGTTCCAGTTAAAGCGCCTAGCCGAGCAGGCCAAACTGAGGATAGAGGCGTCGAAGGCGGCGTCGGACGTGTACAAAAACCTCGCATCGGGGGCACTGTCCTCGGTAAACGCACTGGCGTCGGTTACTAAGACCATTACGTCAAAAGGATAACAGAATCCGGAGGACAGGACGATAAACGGAGACAAAAAAATTCAAACATTTTTCTTGTCTCCGTTAAAATCCTGATTTTATGAACCGTTTAACCAAACTATGAGGAGATTACTATGCCATTAGGGACATCAGAAATTTGTAGATACTATAAAACTCTATGTGAACAGACTGGCGGTGCTGACGAATATGCTTGCCATACTCAACAATGCTGTGAGGATTTTGATAATTACGATAACAGCACCGAGACCATAACGTGTATTCGTCCTTGTTTAATATCCGACGACGTAGCATTTATTAAAATGTCTGACGTGTCACCAACTCAATTGTCAGATTTAAGGTTCTTATCTCATTTGTATTGCTATATAACGTGTCCTGGAGGAATTGTCTTAGGAATTAAGGTTTGGCGGAAAGGCGCACCGGATTCATGCAAGGAAACGACGGGGATCGTTGAGGATGCCTTTTTCAAGGATTTAAGCTCATTTGCAGGTGCTGCCGTCAAGTATATTAAGCTTTTTTTTGAGTAAATACGCAACAAACCTAAATAACACAATGGAGATGATAACTGAATTCAACAACAATGATGGGCATATCATATAGTAATCTATTCTCATTCTGTCGATAAATGGCATAAAATAACTTATAGCAATTATATTGCATATTATAATGCTGATATAAGATAGGTATCTTTTTGCTTTATCGGCATGGATATACTTATATACTATCAACAGATAAAACAATATTAATGTCTGACTAACATTAATAACTGAGCACTCTGTTAGTATTAGTTTAAGGATTAGCTTATCATTGCCGCAATTTATTCTTAATGAATACATAAGAATTATAACAAATGCAATAATAATTATTTTAGTAACAAGACTCACACTATGGCTGTCCTTGAGTTTTGAATAGTTATAGATTAAATATATCATAATTAGCTGCCATCCAAATGAATATAATACTTTATACATTGCTATGAGAAAAAGCATTTTATTGTGTGATATTGCATTCGATAAGGCTTGGAAGCCAAACATATAAACCAACGTTGGAATAGAAAAGCAGATTATATAAAAAGGCCAACATAGAACATATGATGGTTTGTACTTTCAACGTCAGCCTGTCTTCTGTGCTGCTCTTCACTTAGTACGCCGTCAAGCTCGGTCTTATAAATCTGCATCTGTGTTGAGGCCGCACGTATCGCCCCCTCATGCACGTCCGATGCCATCTTATACCCGCTCAGTCTGGTCTTATACCGCTCCACCTGCAGGTTATAGAGCTTCATCCCCGCGTCAAGCACCGCCTTCGACACGTTCAGGCTGCGTTCCTTTAATGTGTTGTAAAAGTTGATCAGTATGCCTTCGAGCGAGATCGCCTTGTCCAGCGCGTGTTTGCGATTTTCCACGTATAAGTCGGCACGTTTTATCGCTATGTCTCTTGTCATGGATGATTGGTCTTTTACCGCTTTGTTGCGGGCGCTTTCTTCGAGGGATAAGAGGGCTCCTGTCGGGACTGAAAAGCCGTATGCCGCGTAATTGCGCCGCGCCTCGTCTATCGCCGTCTGCGCCTCGATGTTCTGTCTGTCCTTGGCGCGCTCCCAAAGAAGGCGCTCGTCATCTGGATTTATGCCTGTGCCGCCGTTGGTTAAGTCATTCAGAAGAAGCGTTTCGATTGCTTCTTTAAGCATGGATGTGTAGCCCTGTTCGTTTACATCGTACATTTGCGACCAATCGCCATATAAATTCGACGGCACGATGATGTCGTCTTCCGGCATTTCGGCCAGAAATGGCGTGATGGATATATGAGGAGGCTTAGGAACCTCAAAACTCTCCAGCATTGGCGGCTCAGGAACCGTGATATTAGGTTTTTCAGGAAGGGGATAGTCCCCGCCTATATCCGGCGTTTGCGGCACGTCAGGTAACGATGCGTCTGGTTTATCGGGATAGCTCAAGTCCGGTCTGCTTACGTCAAACTCCGGGACGCTCACCGGCTCAACCGCGTCAATCGAAAAGTCCGGTACCTCCGGCACCTCCGCGTCAAAACTCGCTATCTGCGGACTCTCCGGCTTCAGGCTCATTACTCTGCTGAGCGCCTCGGTAGATTTGTCATACATCGACCAATCCCATATCGTCGGATTGTCAACCGTCAGCTCCGTCGTCGCAATGTCCGCCAGTTTATCAACAAACTGCTGGGCATTGCTCAACTGGTCAGTCGCAAATTTTTGCGCCTTGCCTATCATGTCGTTTGGGTCTACATTGGTTGTTGCCATGTCTGTTTCCTCCTGGGTTTATGATGGTAATACTGAACGTATTACCGGCAAATAAGAAGTTAATAAAGATAGAGACATCGAGGGCGCCGCCCTCGAGCTCCCGCAAGGAGGGTAACCCTCCTTGACCTCGTACTTACTACATGTGTTAGACATATAACGTATTATAGCATAGTATTATATAAAAGTAAACAAAAAAGATTTATTATAATGCGGGAGGTGGTGTTGCTGGTGTGGCCGGTAGATTGATGTGGGCGGAAAGCTTCAGGTGAAGCTGTTGTATTTATGTAACCATAACTGCAAAAGACATCAAAGCTAAGCGGTAATTACTCAGGAATTACTCAGGGTAAAGTCAACGTTGTGTTCGGGGTGAACAAATATGTACCGGTGTTACTTTGCACCGGCATTTATCAGCATTGCTACCGGGAAATTGTTAAACAACCCGTACAGGGGCACATAGAGCAAATCACCATGCCTGTTAAGCCTTACGAGCTCTCCGGTAAAAATATTACGTAATACGACTTCCTTTTCTTTTAAACAGTCAAGATTTTCTACCGCTGGAATTACTACATAGTTTTTTCCCAAAATCCTCCCTTTAAAATCACCATTATTATTTATTATCCTGGCAACCAGCCTCGGAGCTATAACGACTACTATGCAGCCATTATAATGCCTCGCAAAGGCGCATACGCTGCGCGCGTTTGTCCCTATCGCTTGAAGCGGCAAATACTCCCCTTGCTCGAACAATTCCTTGTATGATTTTCTAAAATTAAGCGCCTTATATATAAGGTACATCTTTATCCTGCCGTCTTTTTTGTCCTTTGTCAAGCTGGCAGCCAGATGTAAAGCGTCCATTTCATTCTCAGCTTTCTTAATTTCTTCAAGCAGCGACGCCCTTAAGGCATAATCCACCGGTCTCCGGTTGTCAGGATCTACCAAAGTGAACTCCCATAGCTCAGTCCCCTGATAGAAATCTGGCACCCCCGTTGCCGTTATTTTCAGCAGCGCCTGGGACAATGAGTTATACAATCCGCAATTTGAAACCATATCCTTAAATGGGAAAAAATATTTAAAACGCTCTTTGTCGTAGATAAAGAAATCGTCGATGAATTTCATTAAAGCACTTTCGTAATCTGTATCGGGGTTTACCCATGAGGAATTAACCTTTGCCTCTCTTACCGCTTTTAACATATAGTCCTTTATACGTGTTTTAAACGTCTTACAGGCCTCTGTCTCCATTTTCTCTTCGGTTAAATCTATTGGCCACGCGCCTGTTAGTGTTTGATACAGAAGGTATTCGTCGTTACGATCAGGTAACACCCTATTGTCTATAACCGTTTTTTTCTTTTCGAGTGCCTTATTTAAACGCGATATGAGTTTTTCCCATTCCATGGGAATTTCCGAAAGCACGTTTATCCTTGCCCTCGTATCCTCACCTCTTTTTGTATCGTGGGTTGAGGTTGTTATTAACGCGTAGGGCTGGAACTTGTGGCTCTCCACGTTTTTTCTGTGGAAGTCGCTCAGTGTGGTTCCGAAGTCCTCGGGATGCCCTCCAACCTCGTTTAAGGACGTAAGCCGGTTGTATATGTAAAAGGCCGTATCCTCTAATCCCTTTGCCATTACCGGGCCTGTAATTTGTTGAAATTTCATTACAAAACCTAACCACCGTACCTTGTCAATGTCCGAGTACTCGTCAGGGAATTTCATGAGCAGCACATTTTCCAGGAAATCAAAAATCGTGGAACTCATTGACTGGTTTTTCTTTTTTGCCTTCGCTACGGCATATTTTATATACCTCCGATCTGCATCCGTTACTTCGTAGGAAGATATATATGTCCTGTAAACGGGGAAAAACGCAATCACTTCCATAATTACTTTTGTAAGACTGTATAATGTAAAATCCTTTGTATGCCTGTCTATTACGGATATATCCTTAAGGTAATGGCCAAGGGTGTTTATCTCGCTTAACATGGATACCTGTGTTATCAGTTTCTTTTTTTCGTAAGTTATCTCCCTGAAAGATAACCTTTTGACTATCGATGCGGAGGATAATCCGGCAAACTCGGAGGCGTCCTCGACGTCGATGAATTCCGAGTATATCTTGTCAAACCTCGAGGCATTTTCCGTATCTATGAAAATCCCGTTTACCGAATTTAAGAAGGAATACCCCGTAGAGCCTGAAAGCAGCCAATTGGGCGGCATAGTTTCGTCCTTGGCAAAGATCTTCTCGCCTACTATATAGAAGGATTTATAATCATGGTCGGTTAAACACAGGGCCTTTATTTCCTCATTCAGCGCCTCCTCTGCCTCACTCCCGCCATAGCCGGTTTTCTCGTAATCGGAAATCTTCAGTGAGACGAAGCATCCCTTTTGCAGCCTGTAAAAATACTCTACCGGATCAAACAGGCCGTCCGGATGGTCTATTCTTAAGCCGTTTACTTTTCTCTCCCGTATAAGCCGGAAAACTACTTTATGGGTTTCATTAAAAACTTCTTTGTCTTCCACTCTGATAGCGGCAAGGTCGTTGATATCGAAAAACCTTCTATAATTTATCTCCTCCGTAGCCACCCGCCAGAAAGCCAGCCTGTAAACCTGCTCTCTCAGCAGACTATCCATTAAATCAAAACTCCGTGGATTATCGCGAACTCCATTAAAAACAGATATGTTTGCATCTATAAAAGATTTAACCGCTGTGCA
>JADFYO010000113.1 GCA_015233015.1 Nitrospirota bacterium
GTGACAAATAATTGGCCATCTTTGGCTCTCTGAAAAGCGATTGATAGAAAGCATTGCTCCCTGGCTGGTTTTGCTTTCACAATTATATTAGCCCAGAGCTTTTCTTTAAAAAAGGAGTAATCAATTTGTTGTTCTTTTTTATTATAGAATCTTAAATATTCAGTTAAGTAGAACGAATTTCTGATTAGTTCTAACAATTTAACATCCACTGGAAGAATAAACTCGTATGTTTGAGATATTTCCGTTAATTCCGTTAGTTCCAATATTTGCAAGTCCACATTGCAGGGAACGATCTGGTGAATTTCAATAAATTCATAATTTAAGTTTTCTAAATAGTTATTCCTTGTCGTAAAAATAATTTGCCATTTGTTTTTTATGAGAGCTGAAAAGAATTCTTTAAAAGGATCTATTATTTTCAAATCCAATAATGTTTCAGCCGAATCGATGACAATAAGTTTAGTATTTTTATGACTATGGGCATCTATAAATTCCTGTAATGTAAAGTCACTAAATAAATCATTTATATTGCTTGTGTTAATAAACTCACTAGCCTTAAAGGCATAGAGAGGAACATCGTCGGTCATCTTCTAGTATAGATTCTTAATAACTGCAGTTTTTCCAACGCCACCGACTCCGCTTATGACTATTATCTGGTTTTGATTTAGGCCCTCGCGTAATTTTCTTAGAAGCTCACTCCTATCGATTTCTATTTTGGTGCCATCGAACTTCATGTTGGTCTTAATTACAGATAGCACTACTTCTGTGTGTCGCTGCTTCTCCTGTACGAGGTCAAATATACTCTTGTCTTGGCTAAAAAAGTGTTTTGCTATCTTCTCATTGTCGCGTGACACAAAAGGTGACTCAAAGAAACTTGCAGTTCTCCATTCTAAATCAATGGCCGGTTTTTTTGCTGTGGCTTCTACTTCTTTCATTGCTTTGGGTGGTTGCCCATTGGCTTGAGCCCATTCCTGATTTGTATAAAGGATTATTCGTGAAATAGTTGGATAAACTCTTTTTGCTCTTTCAAGAGTACTTATAAGATTATTTTTATTAGTTGACAGTGTCGCATCATAATATTTTGCTTGCCATCCAACAGTATGACCATCTTTTTGGACAGGATTAGTTTCAATTGCTGATTGGTTTTTATATCGAAAAATACCTTGTGGCTTATTAAATTCTTGACAAAATAGCAAATAACAAAACCACTCAAAATTTGTTTGGTGATTTTCACTAAATTTTGCTTTAAAGATGTCCCAGTTTGGTTTTATCATAGGATTGAGCCTATTACAACAACTGCTACTGTGCTAATGCTTCCACTCCTCATTAGATAAAATGAATCTGTTAAGTTCTTCTTTGCGTATTCCGGTGAAACCGACCGTCTGTTCCGGTGATATCCACATCTGAGAAATCATCTCGACACTGGACGGTGTTATCATACAGTTACTGCTCGGCTTGGGTCAATACGCACCGCCAAAACTAAATCACCAGTAGCACTGGATAACAGTCTTATAAATCTCATGCCATACACTTTGGTGGTGCTATGATAAATTGGTTAACCGAATGCCTCGCGGTTGATATTATTGCTCTGCCCGCGCCAGAAAATGACACCCCGATGATACATCCCTTCACCCATTACTGCCCTCCAGCAAACCTTACTCCCATTCGAAAGGCTTTATCGCAATCAACAGGAAATACCTCCTGTCGTCTCCTTGACTTCTTCTCAGGATCAAAGCGGGTTGAAACAACCTTTGAATAATCATCAAACTGGTAAGAGTCAAAGCAGCAGATATACTCGGATTCTCCAAATATCATCTTGAGATATCTTTCATGATGCTTGTGATTTTTCAAAACAATTGAGCCACTTTTTCAAAACAATTGAGCCACCCCCTGTTCAGATGGATTGATCCACGAGGAACAGGTAACCGTTGTGTCGCAGCAAGTCAACCAAAAAGACCATACTACTTCTAAAAGATAGCTGGGGGTATTATGGGAAGAAAGAGGTATGCTGTGATAGAAATAGTGGATATTTTCAGGAGATACGAAGCCGGTGACAGTATAAGGAGGATATCGAAAGCCACAGGGGTGGCAAGGAATACAGTAAAAAAGTATATAGAAATAGCCGAGGAGCAAGGGTTTTCGTTTAAAGGTGAAGCTGGACTTGAGGAAGTATCGGCGTTGGTATTTAATGAAATACATGGAGGTGGAGAGAGCAACAGTAAAAACGATGAGATATTAGTGCCGCATAAGGAGGTCATATCCTACTGGCTGAAAGATGAAGAGCTTACGCTAACCAAGGTTCACATACTTCTGAAGCGCCAGGGAGTGGAAGTAAGTTATAGCGCTCTGTACCGGTATGTATGCCGACATCTTGGATTTCACAAGACGCAGACAACAGTACGAATGGAAGAGAGCTTGCCTGGTGAGGTTGTCGAAGTTGACTTTGGGCGATTGGGGTTAGTATACGATAGCGTAACTGGCCGAGACAGAGTATTAAATGCCCTGGTAGTTACATTAACATTTAGCCGTCATCAATACGTATATACAACGTATAAACAAGATTTGAATGCGGTGATAACCGGCATAGAGGAGGCATGGGAGTTTTTTGGAGGTGTTCCCCGCAGAGTAGTAATAGACAATATGAAGACGGCGGTGTTGAAAGCAAACCGGTATGATCCTCTGTTTCAAAGGACTTTTTTAGAGTATTCCCAGCATAGGGGATTTATAATTGACGCAACAGATGTAAGTCACCCGACAGGCAAACCGAAAGTAGAGCGGCAGGTACCCTATGTGCGAGAAAATTTTTTCAAAGGTGAAAAATTCACCGATAGAGAACATGCTCAACGTGAGGCTATAAGATGGTGTATGACCACAGCAGGGTTGAGAGACCACGGAACCACTAAGAAAAAGCCGAGGATAGTATTTGAGCAGCAGGAGAAGGGGTTACTGTTACCGATAGTAGGAGAACGGTTTGATGCTCCGAAATTAGGAGAGAGTAAAGTCCATCCAGATCTTCACATACGTTTTGGGAATGCCTTATATTCAGTGCCAGAGGGTTATGTTGGCAAGACGGTATTAGTCAGAGGTGACAGCCGGTTAGTGCGCATATACTGCAATGAAAAACTTATCAAAACTCATCCGGTAATGCCCAAAGGTTCGAGGTCAACTGATTACAAAGACTATCCCGAAGAGAAGATAGGGTACGCCATGAGAGACTGCATGTATTACATCAATAAAGGTAAAGAGGTAGGCGAGAATTGTCATATCTTTATGGAAAAGCTCTTAACGGGAAATTTTCCATGGAGCAAACTGCGGCAAGCTAAAAAACTGATACGGTTATCAGAGAAATAAGGTGCTGATAGAATAGATCAAGCATGTCATCGGGCGGTATCCTTCGAACTCATTGATGTTTACCGTGTGGAAAGGATTGTGGTACAGGCAATAACCAACGATATAGGCACAGAGAATAATGGAGTAGTCCTTGCCGGGCGTTTTCAACGTTGCGGCGATTACTTTGTTCATCCTAAGGAGGAAGTAAGAAATGGAACTTAGCAACGACCTTAAACAGACCCTCAAGCAGTTACGGCTATCGGGAGTGTTATTAACGATTTTGGAGAGGGCAGCATACGCAAAAGGAGTTAAACTGTCATACTTTGAGTTCATGGAACTTGTACTTAGAGACGAAGTGGATAGGAGACAGCATAACTTACTCAACAGACGAATTCAAAGGGCACGGCTAAATCCCGACCAGACCATTGAACGCTTTGACTTTGAAGCAAAGATAACCATAGACATGGAAAGAATAAAAGACCTGTTCAGCCTCAATTTCATAGATAGAAAGGAAAACGTCATATTCTGTGGGCCAGTGGGGGTTGGAAAGACGCATCTTGCAAATGCCATCGGATTAAATGCCTGCCGCAAGGTGAACAACGTGTTAAGGATAAAGGCAAACGATATGTTCACAACACTTCGCCAGAGCAGGGCAGACAACTCTCTCGGCAGGGAGCTTGTGAAACTCATTGGCATGGACTTACTCATAATAGATGACTTCGGCTTGAAACCACTTACAGAGGAACAGTCGAACGATATCTATGAAATTATCATAGAGCGATATGGGAGGGCTTCTACTATCTTCACGAGCAATCGCCATGTAGACGAATGGATGCCTCTGTTCATTGACCCTATCATGGCTAACTCCGCCCTTGATAGACTTGCCCACAACGCCCATCAAGTCGTCATCGAAGGCGAAAGCTACAGGCGTAGACTGGTGCCGAAATCCGCGTGAGGGCGGCTGTGGAAATGGCGGGGATATTGAAAACTCGAAAGGATGAGTTTCCAACACCCCCTTTAACAACTCTCCGCAAACGACGCTCCGAGTTGTTAACATTACCACAGCCTCTACTACTATTTGTGTGTGTAAAAGACAAAAGGACAACTACAACGGATTTGTGATATGATACGATAACATGGTTGAGGGCTGCGGGTGGCTCAATTACAGTGAAAAATGACAGATCTACAGAAAAGATATGCAGGATATTTTCAGTGGTATTTAGAAGAAAAGATTGATAGATTAAGGAATAAATCAAAACATATGACTTTTGCAAGAGAAGGGGGTTCGGATTAGTCCGAAAGGAATATGCATAATCAGGAAGTTGCAACCGATTTATATACATCTATAGAAGAAGCAAAAGAAGAAATATAAAATGAAGTGCATGAAACAGGGTTACAAAGTGGGGACTGATGGGCTATGAACATCCTATTTGTTTCCAAAGAACTTATTGCTGCTGATCTATCTTATCAATTAAAAAAGGAAGGATGCAATGTCAAACTTTTTATTGAAACTAACGATGATAAGGATTGTTTTAATGGAATGGTTAATAAGACAGAGGATTGGACAAAGGAATTAAAATGGGTCGGGAAAAACGGTCTTATTGTTTTTGATGATGTTGGTTACGGAGAGATAAAGGATAATTTAAGAAAAGAGGGCTATTTGGTAGTCGGCAGCAGCGGCGATGGGGACAGCTTAGAATTAGATAGAGAATATGGCCAAGATGTCTTAAAGTCATGCGGTGTCATAGTTAATGCTGACTTTGAAACAAAATTATTTACAATTAGATCTGCGATGTCTTATATCAAAAAGCATAAAGGGGTCTGGGTTCTTAAGAAGAATAATAATCATGATGATGCATTAACTTATGTTGGTAGTGCAAAAGATGGATCTGATGTTATCAGCATACTTAAAAATTATAAGAGTCTCTGGATATAAGCGGCATTTTGTTCTTCAAAAAAGAGTCTACGGAGTTGAGATTGCTATTGGCAGATTTTTTGTAACCGTTCACCCCCTATAATAAGGCTTATGGAATCATGGGTATCTCGATGCCTTTGCGATATGCTTCGACGACCGAAGCAAGGTAGTTCCACGTGCTAATTTTTCTAGGGTCTGTTAACTAAACTGTGTCAGGCCTGATATTAGCCCTTAACATCTATATCCAATTCTAACCTCCCTTCGAAGAAAATGGCAAGCTGAGAAATTGTCTG
>JADFYO010000114.1 GCA_015233015.1 Nitrospirota bacterium
CACGGCACTCAGCACATGTTTTATAGTGACGATACGGTGTTTTATCTCAGCACGCATCAGTATCCCCACTATCCCGGGACGGGCGGCTCTGCTGAAATCGGAATAGGGAAGGTCATGGGGCAGCAGTTGGGGTGAAAATGGTTACTTCAGAATAGCCTACTCCGAGGTTTCGAGCGTCGTACAATTCGGCGCCTACACAATAGCATACCCGCAACAAGGTATTTCATTAACCCCTGCTTCATTAGCATTAACAGCCGGGGCATCAGATACTGTTACAGTTTCAGGCGGGCAGGCTCCATACTCAGCCACTTCCGCTAGTTCCCAAATTGCAACGGCATCCGTCAGCGGCACCACCGTTACCATCACCGGAGTTGCAACCGGCACCACAAGCATCATAGTACAAGACAATACAGGAAGCTCTGCAACAGTCTCCGTAACTGTATCTACGGCAACGGTACCTGGAGCACCAACCATAACGGCAGTAGCAGTCGGCAATGGACAGGTAACGCTATCTTTCTCAGCACCGTCATCCAACGGCGGCAGCGCTATAACAAAATATACGGCAACATCCAGCCCGGACAATGTGACGGCTACCGGAACTGCGTCTCCAATCACCGTAACCGGTCTGACTAACGGCACTGCTTACACATTTACGGTTAAGGCAGCCAATGCTATCGGAACTGGCACGGCGTCTTCTGCTTCTAGCAGCATAACTCCTGCCGCCTCGGTACCGGGAGCGCCAACAGGAGTAACTGCAAAAGTGGGCAATGCAAAGACTACGATATCCTTCACAGCGCCGTCGTCAAATGGCGGTAGTGTGATAACCGGCTACACGGTAATATCCAGCCTCGATAATATCACGGCTTCAGGAACTGCGTCTCCAATCACCGTAACCGGTCTGACTAACGGCAATGCTTACACATTTACGGTTAAGGCAACCAATGCTATCGGAACTGGCACAGCGTCTTCTGCTTCTAACAGCGTAACTCCCAGGAAGCAAATTCATATGATACTGTTGCCACTTCCGGTGGTGTCTTCCATTCGGCAGCGCTGACATGAAAAAACTATAGTGGTATTAACCCCTCAGGGCAAACGCATTAGCCTAAGGATTAAAGACGAAGGGGGATAATCCCCCTTCACCCCTGTTCTCGCACATGTTTTATCATTAAGTTTGGGCTGCCGCCCGTTGGCGGCTTCTGTACTCCGTCTAATGCGTTTGCCTTGCTTACCCCCCCAAAAAAACTTCCTGTTTTGTAATTCGGATTACATAGTCCATGTAATTCAAATGACATACTCATGCCCAATCCGCCTGTTACTATAAAATCAAGGACGTAGAATATTACCAGATAACGGAGGAGGATGACATGAACACAAATCAAATTACTAAGGGGGAGAACATGAACGCAAAAAGGACAATCTTATCAGTGGCAGCATTAGTAGTTGGTTTAATCTTTGTGTTAACAGGTATAGTCTCTGCCGGTGAGGCCCTCAGGGCAGTCGCGTTAAACTCCGCTATCGAGGCATCGGGGGCGAAGTGGCAGGCAGGTGAGACTCCTCTTTCCTCACTGACAGACCAACAGAGACAAGGCCGTTTAGGACTCATCAAACCGGCTTTGACGGGTCATGAGAAACTCGCACCGTTAACGCCGTTGGCACTGGGGGCAACCCTGCCGTCAAGCCTTGACTGGAGAAACAACAGTGGCAACTGGGTTACTTCGGTTAAAGACCAGGGAAACTGCGGCTCTTGCTGGGCATTTGCCACAACGGCGGCATTAGAGTCCTATACATTGAAAAAAGGCAATACCCCCGGCAAAGACAACAATACTCCCTATTCGTTAGACTTGTCCGAGCAGGTGATGGTGTCATGCAGCGGCGCCGGCAGTTGCAACGGCGGCTATATTGACCAGGCCTCCACTTTCTTACACTCAACAGGTGAACCAGTGGAGTCCTGCTACGCATACACGGCAACTAATGGTTCATGCTCAAGCGCTTGCGCAACGCGCACCTCAGCCGCCGACACAATAAACTCATGGCAGTGGGTTACAACCTCAGCCAGCGCTGCGAATGTGGACACGCTAAGAAACGCCCTTAACACATATGGCCCGTTAGTAGTTACCATGAATGTTTACTATGATTTCTTTTACTATAACAGTGGTATCTACAGCTACGTAAGCGGCGCTTATGAAGGCGGCCATGCAATATTGCTCGTTGGCTATAATGACGACCAGAAGTATTTTATCGTGAAGAACTCATGGGGCAGCAGTTGGGGCGAAAAGGGTTACTTCAGAATCGCGTACTCCGAGGTTTCAAGTGTTACACAATTCGGTGCCTACACAATAGCATACCCGCAACAAGGTATTTCATTAACCCCTTCTTCATTGGCATTAACAACCGGGGCATCAGGCACCGTTACAGTTTCAGGCGGACAGGCTCCATACTCAGCGACCTCCGCAAGCACCCAAATTGCAACTGCATCCGTAAGCGGTACCACAGTTACCATCACCGGAGTTGCAGCCGGCACAACAAGCATCACAGTAAAAGACAGCATCGGAAGCAGTGCAAACGTATCGGTAGTTGTATCTGTGGCAACGGTACCTGGAGCGCCAACGATAACGGCAGTATCAGCCGGCAACGGTCAGGTAACGGTATCTTTCTCAGCGCCGTCATCCAACGGCGGCAGCTCTATAACAAAATATACGGTAACATCCAGTCCAGATAATGTGACGGCTACCGGAACTGCGTCGCCAATCACCGTAACCGGCCTGAAAAACGGCACTGCTTACACATTCACGGTTAAAGCGACCAACGCCATTGGAACAGGGGCAGCTTCTGCTCCTTCAAACAGCATAACGCCGGGTACAGTTCCCGGGGCACCTACGGGCGTAACCGCAACCGCCGGCAATGCTCAGGCAACGGTATCCTTCACAGCACCGTCTTCCAACGGCGGCAGCTCAATAACCGGCTATACGGTAATATCCAGCCGCGATAATCTGACGGCTTCAGGGACAGCGTCTCCAATCACCATTTCCGGCCTGACAAACGGCACTTCCTACACATTTACGGTTAAGGCTACCAACTCCATTGGCACAGGCGCAGCCTCATCCGCGTCTAACAGCATAACGCCTGCCGCCTCGGTACCGGGAGCGCCAACGGGAGTAACTGCAACAGCAGGCAATGCCAGGGCTACGATATTCTTCACAGCGCCGTCATCAAATGGCGTCAGTGCAATAACCGGCTATACGGTAATATCCAGCCGCGATAATCTGACGGCTTCAGGGACAGCGTCTCCAATCACCATTTCCGGCCTGACAAACGGCACTGCTTACACATTTACTGTAAAAGCTACAAACGCCATTGGCACAGGTGCAGCGTCTTCTGCTTCTAACAGCGTAACGCCTTCGGCGGCAAATTCATCTAATATTGTTGCCATTTCCGGTGGTGCTTTACATTCAGTGGCGCTGAAGGGCGATGGTACTGTCTGGGGTTGGGGATTCAACTTCTATGGCCAGTTAGGAAACGGCACAAATACTTACAGTTATTCGACACCTGTTCAGGTCAGCAGTCTAACCGGCGTTACCGCCATCTCCGCGGGATTCCTGCATACGGCAGCGCTGAAAAGTGACGGGACTGTCTGGACATGGGGATGGAACAATTCAGGTGAGTTAGGCAACGGCACAACCACGGCCAGCAACACGCCCGTACAGGTAAGCAGTTTAACCGGCGTTACCGCTATTGCCGCAGGGAGTTACTACACGTTAGCTCTTAAGAGTGACGGGACTGTCTGGGCATGGGGATTCAACCACTATGGACAGTTAGGCAACGGTGCAAATACGCCAAGCAATAAGCCGGTTCAGGTAAGCAGTTTAACCGGAGTTACTGCCATCGCCGCCGGGACTTACCATGCAATAGCGCTCAAGAGCGACGGGACCGCATGGGCATGGGGATTCAACCACTATGGACAGTTAGGCAACGGTGCAAATACGCCAAGCAATAAGCCGGTTCAGGTAAGCGGTTTAACCGGAGCTACCGCTATCGCCGCCGGATTATTACATACGGTAGCGCTCAAGAGCGATGGAACCGTTTTAGCCTGGGGCTCTGACGCCAATGGTGCGCTAGGCAATGGGAGTTATACTGCTGACAGCAATAAGCCGGTACAGTTAACCAGTTTAACCGGCGCTACTGCTATCGCCGCCGGATATTTACATACGATAGCACTCAAGAGCGACGGGACCGTCTATGCGTGGGGATATAACGGCGAAGGTGAGTTAGGCAACAGCAGCAACACTGGCAGCAACAAGCCCGTGCAGGCAAGTAGTTTAAGCGGCGTTACCGCTATCGCCGGAGGGGCTTTCCACTCGATAGGGCTGAAGAGCGACGGGACTATCTGGGATTGGGGATACAACAACTATGGCGAATTAGGCAACGGCGCCAATACAGACAGCAACAAGCCGGTACAGGTAATATTCCAGCAGACATCGGCAACCTACACGGTAACGCCGTCGGCAGGCGCAAACGGGACAATAAGCCCGGCAACGACACAGAGTGTCAGCTCCGGCAAGACAATACAATTCACCGTAACGCCTAATACCGGCTACACCGCTTCGGTAAGTGGTACTTGTAGTGGAACGTTGTCGGGAAATACATACACCACTTCTGCCATTACCGCTAACTGTACTGTAAACGCAACGTTTACGGCAGTTACCTACATAGTATATCCATCGGCAGGAGATAATGGCACGATAAGTCCGGCAACGCCAACGACTGTTAATGCCGGAAAGACAATATCATTTACCCTGACGCCGCAGACCGGTTACTATGCTTCAGCAGGCGGAGGTTGTAATGGGACGTTATCAGGGAATGTATATACAACGTCACCCATTAACGCCAACTGCACAGTAACCGCGTATTTTTACCGGAATATCTACACTGTAACGCCATCAGCCGGAGCTAACGGTTCAATAAGCCCGGCAACGCCGCAGAGTGTTGTTGGCGACCACACCATGCAGTTCACCGTAACACCTTATGCCGGTTACACTGCTTCGGTAAGTGGATGTGGAGGGTCATTATCCGGCAATCTATACACGACCGGCAAGATAACTGCTAATTGTGCTGTAACGGCGACATTTACCAAGAAATAACCGCGAAGCCAGAACCAATGATCAGGGGGGAGCATAGCTCCCCCTTTTTTGTTTGTACGAAAACCATTATTAAATGCCAAACTGTTGAAATTCGCGGTATAGACAAATCCGTCAGGTTGAAGATAGAATACAATCATGGAAACACTTACAATCGAACGGGATTTAGACTTAATGACCTGAATGTTATAATGGACCCCAAAAACTGGACAACATGTTAAGTTACAGAAAGAGAAGAAAGATGGAGGTCCAAGGATACTATGAAGACGAAATATGCGTCGGCATTTAAGGCAAAGGTAGCAATAGAAGCGAT
>JADFYO010000115.1 GCA_015233015.1 Nitrospirota bacterium
CGATATGCACATATTAAAGGGTAAAATCGACGCGGTAAACGTTACGGACAACCAGTCCGCGGTTATGAGGATATGTTCGCTTGCCGTATGTAAAATTGCAATGGAACAGGGGCTTGAGCCGATTCTTCAGATGACCTGCCGCGACAGAAACCGCATAGGGCTGCAGTCAGACCTCTTAGGCGCGTCGGTGCTTGGCATACACAATGTCCTCTGCATGACCGGCGACCATGTGACCGCGGGCGACCAAAAGGGGGCGAAGTCCGTCTATGACATTGAGTCCGTCCAGCTCCTTCAGGTCGTCGATTCTTTGAACAAGGGCAGGGACATGCACGGAAACGAATTAAAGGGCGCGACGAGTTTTTTCCAGGGCGCGGTAGTAACTCCAGAGGCAAACCCCCTTGAGCCGCAGTTGATGAAATTCGAGAAAAAGGTCAGGGCGGGCGCTAATTTCTTTCAGACGCAGGCCATCTACGACATAGAGAAGTTTAAGAGTTTTATGGCGTTTGCCAAAAAATCAAACGCGCGGGTTATGGCCGGCCTCGTGGTGTTAAAAAGCGTCGGCATGGCGAATTTCCTGAATAACAACGTACCCGGTATAAAAGTCCCGCCGGAGCTGATAGCCGAACTCAAGGCAGCCGGCAAGGAAAAGGCCCTCGACACGGGGTTGAGCATCACGGCGCGGCATATAAAACAGCTCAGGGAAGAGAAAATATGCGACGGCGTGCATATAATGGCCATCGGCATGGAGGACAAAGTTCCTGTGATTCTTGAAAGAGCGGGATTGTTATAGATTAAATGACAAGGGCTACGATACAGCATTTCAGGGATAAAAAACAAAATGGCCAGAAGCTCACTCTGATAACGGCCTATGACTATACGTTTGGCCGCATAGTCGATGAGGCCGGCTTTGACGGCGTATTGGTAGGGGATTCCCTCGCGATGGTAGTGCAGGGGCTTGAAAACACCCTGCCTGTGACAATGGATGAGATGCTATATCACACAAGGCTTGTGTCGCGCGCGGTTGAGAGGTCTATGGTGATAGGGGATATGCCCTTTATGTCGTATCAGGTTTCTGTTGAGGACGCGGTAAGAAACGCGGCCAGATTTGTAAAGGAATCCGGCGCCCAGGCGGTCAAGATAGAAGGAGGCAGCGAGATTATTGCCCAGGTCAGGGCGATAGTGCGCGCCGAGATCCCTGTCATGGCGCACATAGGGCTTACCCCGCAGGCTATATACAGGATGGGCGGCTATAAGGTTCAGGGCAGGACAGATGAGGCGGGCAGGATTTTAATAGATGACGCGAAGAGACTTGAGGACGCGGGTGCCTTCAGCATAGTCCTCGAGGCGATGCCCAGCGTATTGGCAAGCCAGATAACCGCCTCCTTGTCCATTGCCACAATCGGCATAGGAGCCGGTGCCGGCTGCGATGGACAAATCCTCGTGCTTCATGACGTATTGGGGCTTTTCGAGCGATTTGTACCAAAATTCATAAAGAGATACGCCAATTTAAAAGGCGAGACCTTAAACGCCCTGAAACAATATAAAGAAGAAGTTGAAAAAGGGATTTTCCCTTCCACCAAAGAAAGTTTTAGTTAGGAAAAGCACAATGGGTGAGACAAAGCTAAAGGTAATGCTGTTAAGACATACCCCTCTGCCTGAGGAATTAGTAGCGATGGCCGCCAAGCTGTGCTACAGTCCTTCAGATGTAGAAGGGTTGAAGAGAAAAATAACGAAAAAAGACCAGAGGGGTTTTATACAAAAACTAATGGACATGGGCCACCTTAGCCCAATCGAGCACTCTTCCTTTACGTTTGCCATCGAGGGCATATCGCGGGCGTGTTCACATCAGTTAGTGCGCCACAGACTGGCCTCCTATAGCCAGCAGTCCCAGCGCTATGTCGCCATGCAGACGGGCGAAGACGGTACATTAGACTACATAGTACCGCCGTCTATCGGGTCGGATGATGCCCTCAAAAAGATATTTAATGACTTTATGAAAGAGGCGCAGGCAACATATGCCCTGATATCGAAAAGATTGAATGAACTCGGATATGAAGGTGAGTCCGGCAATCAGGACGCACGGTTTGTCCTTCCAAACGCCTGTGAGACCAAGATAATCGTGACAATGAACGCACGCGAATTGCTGCATTTTTTCAGGCAGCGCTGCTGCAATCGGGCGCAGTGGGAAATCCACGCAGTGGCAGACGAGATGCTCAGGCTTGTGCAAACGGTCTCTCCAACGATTTTCGCTATAGCCGGCCCTGAATGCGTGAGCGGTTCATGCAACGAAGGCGCTATGGCCTGCGGCAAGATAACAGACGTTCGCAGCAAGTACAGGATATCGCAGTAGCGCGGAAAATCACACTATTCGAATAAACGGTTCACTGTTTCACCGCTCAGGTCACTGGTGTAAAACTCATGTCTATTCTTACCAAGTTCTTTTGCTTTATACATCGCCATATCGGCTCTTTTAATTAGTACATCGGTAACATTATCGACTTCATAACCTACATCGCTAAAGGGATATGTTTCTATACCAATACTGCCGCCAATATGGCATTCATGCCCATTTAAGAAAAATGGCTTATTTAATGATACAATAATCTTATCCGCAATTAATCCGGCATCTATCTTTCCACTTACTTTAGTAAGAATAATAACGAACTCGTCCCCGCCAACGCGGGAAACTGTGTCTGACTTTCGTACAGTGCTTAACAACCTTTTTGAAACTTCTTTGAGCAGCGAATCTCCGGTTTCATGTCCATAAGTATCGTTAACCGCCTTAAATTTATCTAAATCTATAAATAGCACCGCCATCATATTTCCTTCACGCGTGGAAAATTCAATTGCGATATTTAATCTGTCCAAAAGTAATATCCGGTTAGGCAGAGATGTGACTACATCATAGTGCGCGAGCTGCTGTAGCTGCTTCTCATAGTATTTTCTCTGAGATATGTTTTTTAGTACGTAAACACATTGCACTATGTTACCGGCTTCATCTTTTATAGGAGACGCCGAGCATGAGACATAAACTTCCTTTCCAGTCTCATCATAATGCAGGTGCTCAGCCATCGCGTGTTCGCCAGTTCGTAGCATATTCATAACGGGACATGCGTATTCCTGAAGATTACACGGTTCAGAGGCCTTATGAATAACCGCGTAACAATTCTTTCCTACTACATCGTCACCCATTAGTCTATACTCTCTTAAAAAGGTGTTATTGGTGCTGACAATTGTAAAATCCTTAACGTCTATTACCGTGATTGAATCGTTTATACTGTTAAGTACTGTTTGAGTAAATTTATTGACTCGTTTAATAGTATCCTCACCTTTTCCATGTTCAATTATGGCTGCAATCGAGTTAGTTATGGCTATAAAAGAATCCTCTTCTAACTTATTTCTTTCATGATTATGCTTGACGTACAGGCATAATACGCCTAATACATCGCTGCCCGATTTTATGGGAATGCAGTAGTGTCCATGTTCATGCATCCCTTCAAAATGAACAGAATGAAGGTCGTCAAGCTTATTGGAAAATACTATTTTACTCGTGCTGGCAGCTATACCACAAAGGCATTGTCCATATTTCAATCGCGCGCAAGCTGTTAATAAATGCTCAGGCAGATTCCTTTGCGAAATCATCATTAACTCTTCCGAGTTATCAGCTTTCAGGTGTATACATCCTTTATTTTCAAGGCTTAAGCCTGGAGTAGAAACAACAATATCCAAAACTCTATCCAATTTACTTTTAAGAGGAACCTGTTCTAAAGATATTTCCAGAACACTTCTTATTGTATCTTGTAATATATCTCTTTGTTTCATTTCAGAAATATTTTCTTCTAATTGTTTTCCTAATGCTAACTTAGCCGACACTATAGATTCTTTTTCCCTGAGGTTTTCTAACAGTATACTTACATATTTAATAATCCCTCTTTTGTCTTGATTTTTTCGCAGTTTATAGTCGTATTGTAAGTTGCCTTGTGAGATGTCCTTTAATATTTCGATAATATCTTCTGGTTCACCCCCTAATCCGGTAACAAGTGAACGTACCACCCTTGCAGTAATTAAAATGCTGATAATAATTGACAGCGCAACTCCAAATATAACTGCAATCATGAACATATGATACGCGCGATTTGATTGAGCCTCGCTTTCTTTCATCTCACGCGTTTGATGTTCAGTAAGATCTTCAATCGCATGTAAGAAAACACGCAAAGGTTCCAATTGTCTATTGAGTAATGCCGCCTTTGATTCATTTGAATTAACCATCAAAATGGCATGGGTTTGTTCTCGTATAAGCGAAAAGTAGTCATTTTGCAGCTCTTTTATTCTTCTCAGAAGTGATTTGCCTTTGTCGGATCTTACCAGAGGTTCCAGTTTGATTGTGTTTTCTATTATAGTTGTTTTGTTTTTATCGATGTTGTCTGTTTCTTTAGTGCTATTGTCATTAATAATAAGTAATTTAAATATTGATAAATTAATATCCTCCACAGCAGACATTACATTATCCAAGTATATGGTCTTAAGGTATCTCTCACTGACTATAACATGAATTTTATCACGGAACGAAGACAACATCAGGATACTGGCAATACAGCCGATGATTAAAAATGCTATTATAGCGCCATGACTAAATATAAGCCTCGTTTGTACCTTCATGGCATCCCCATAGACAAGAACTTTACCATCATGCCTTATCTTAACATTTTACGCTCCATTTAGAAAACAGGAGGTATTGTCATGAATCCACCATCAAAGTAAGCAGTGGCGTCAGTTTTAGGTTTTTGGGGGATTATTGTGAGGGGTTCAGAGTTTACTCCCATTTGCGAGGGGATTTTAGCAGCCCTAACGCCCCAGGAAAACCTGTGAAATTACCTTAATGAACGCAACTCTCCTGATTATATTAAAAACTATGTCATACGGCAAGGTAGTTCAGACCGCCTCTTACACTATGCTTGGTATAAACCAGAGGGGCTACAAGGAAGTCCTTGGCATTTATCCTAAAAACGGCAGTTAAGTGTCAAAAGCACCTGGCATAAGTGCAAAATAAGATGGTTGAGCGGGTGGTTTTTGTAGAATTAGTCTAAAAGCGCATGTGATAATAATCTTCATTTTTTCTGCGGTATTCAAATGCTCCGCATATGTTTTTAGTTTCCATAATTGCCTTTTTGATAGTTTTGCGTCTCTCGAAAATCACCTTGAAAAATCATTGCTTGACTTCATATGGATATTCTTCGGTTCTTATTTTCATTGCTTCCTCGTATGCGATTAACGCTTTTTTAAGATGGCCTTGTTTGTTATCTACAAAAAATAACCCCCTTAAACAATCCCCTTCGTTATGTTTTATTCG
>JADFYO010000116.1 GCA_015233015.1 Nitrospirota bacterium
CCGGAACATGCAAAATTAGAAAAATTAGTACGTGGAACTACCTTGCTGCGGTTGTTGAAGCATATCGTAAAGGCATTGCTATACCAATGATTCCACAAGCATTATAATAGCGGGTGAACGGTTACACTTCTCCTCTGGCAAAGTTAGTTATTGTTTTACCATCTATTTGTACCTGATCCGCAGCAGTAGAGCCAATGTTCGATAATAACTTATTCATGAATACATTAGTTATACCACCAGTAAGAGCACCAGCGGCAGCGCCTATAAGGCCTTTAGCGAGACTTACAAAAATGTCGCCTAATTTGCTATGATCGACCTGCTGAGCAACCGTAACCATTATTGATATCTTACTGTTCGCGCTTCCCTCGAGTAACTCTTTAAATATCGGCTTAAAGAAAAAAACTGCTTCGTCTGAATCATCAATTGTTTTAATTGGTTTACCGTTACCAGCCTGTTGATTTGCGTCATTTTCTTTATCTATGGCAGCTTGTATGGTAGCTATACTTTTTGTTTCCTTGTCCTCTAATTTTAACGTTATTGGTTCAGTTACGTCTCCTTTGACAACGCTTGGACGTGACATAGTAAAAGTAATTATATTTGCGGATTTTGTAGCTGGATCATCTTTAACAACATGCGGCACGGTAACACTCTCTAAAAATATCTCTGCTTTTTGACTAGGCATATCACACCTCGAATCAGATGGAGACAAACGTCATGGCCACCTGATATTTAAGATATAACCATCGAAGATGGTTCATAAGCGACATTCCATTAAGACGCCTTTGCTGAGGTATTGCATCCATAGATACCGACAAATAGTATTTCAGCGCCAACTTCAGATAGATTATATATATATACGATGTTAAGTCAACAACTATTTTTAGATAAAAATAATTTATTTCAGGCACATCTGCGGCGGGCAAGCGTAATGTTAAACACCTCGTTTTACAAGTCCTAAGACCTCTGCATGACTTCCTTAATTGCACGCATTGTATTTTGGCAATAGTCAGAAAAAGGTTGCTGCCCCCCTTTGTTTTCTTTATGATAAACCCTTGACTATGGTGACAACACACAGACTACCCGTCTCACAGCCGATTGTGTTAAAAGAGCTGCATTTAAGCAAAACTGAACGCCGCTACGCTTTTTTTTCCACGACAAGCGCTATTAAAAAACCAAGCACGAAGAGAGCGATGACGATTAAATTGAACGGCGCCTTGTAAAGAAGTAAATCCCAAAGATTCATATAGCCCCCTCTGAGTCCACTCTGACACCGCTACACTCTTACACCGCAGCGGCGTCGTTTCTCTGTACGTGGCAGGGACCAACATGTATACTTTATTGTAACACAACCATCGCAAAAACGCTATAGATAAGACCAGGCAGGGCATTCGATAGCTTTATATTCCAGAAAAATATTATAATCACACACTCAAACAAATGGCCGGAGATAATCATAAAACAATCCAAACCAGCGGCGCTTTGCGTGCCTCCGACCTTGCCGCAGTCTGCCTTGTGCTTGCCGTCGTGCTGGTTTACCTGCCCGTGCGAAATTACGATTTTATCAGATATGACGATGAGAAATACGTTACCGAAAACCCTCAGGTCATCGGAGGTTTGACGGCAGATGGTATCCTTTGGGCATTTAAGACGACAGAGATAGGGTTTTGGCAGCCCCTGCCCTGGCTTTCGCATATGGCGGATGTCTGGGTGTTTGGCCTTAACGCGGGCGGGCATCATCTGGTTAATGTGTTGTTTCACCTGATAAATACGGTCATTTTATTTATAGCCGTCAGCGCCTTAACCGGTGCTGTGTGGCGCAGTGCGTTTATGGCGGCACTGTTTGCCCTCCATCCCATGCACGTGGAGTCTGTGGCATGGATTGCCGCACGGAAGGACATGTTGAGTGGTTTTTTTTGGGTCATTGCCCTGTGGGCATACGCATATTATGTCAAGAGGCCGTCGGTGGGGAGGTATATGCCGGTCTTGTGCTGCTTTATATTGGGTTTGATGTCAAAACCGGTGATGGTGACGCTGCCCGCCGTGCTTCTGCTTTTAGATTACTGGCCTCTTGGGCGGTTTTCGGAGACGGGGGTGCAGGGTAAGAAAAACCACGGCGTGTTATTCCTCGAGAAACTGCCGATGTTTGCGTTGGCTGCGGCCTCCGGGGCAGTTACATATTTCACTGAGATGGGCAGCAGGACTATTCATTCGGCGCCGCTTTCAGGACGGGTCATAAATGCCGTCGTCTCTTACGCCCGGTACATTGAAAAGATGTTTTATCCTGTGCGGCTCTCGGTGGTATATCCTATAAACGGTGATATCCCCTTGTGGCAGCTTGTTGTAAGCGCATGTGTGATATTGGCCATATCGGCCGCCGCGGTGTGGAATGTGAAGAGGTATCCTTATCTGTTTACGGGGTGGTTTTGGTTTATGGCAGTGATGCTGCCGTCAACGGGGATAGTGGAATTTGGGGCAATGGAGTTTCAGGCGATGGCAGACAGATATACGTACATTCCATATGTGGGGCTTTTCCTTATAGCAGCCATGTTGGTGCCAGACGCCTGGCTAAAAAACACTCCCTCAAAGAAAAACGCTGCGGCAGCCGCTGCTATTTTCATTGTGGCTGCCTGTATGGCCGTCTCCTCAGTTCAGCTCCGCTACTGGCGCGATACCATTACGCTTTTCCGGCACGCAGTCAGCGTTACAGAGAGCAACTACATCGCGTATAATAATCTTGGCACAGCACTTGCGTTAAAGGGTATGGACAACGACGCCTATGCCGCGTTTGAGCAGGCCGCCGCTATCAACCCGGAGTATAAAACCGCTTACGTAAACCTTGGAAACTTACTCTTGCAAAGGAATAAGCCGCAGGAGGCAATAAACAATTATGAGAAGGCCGTTTCAATCGATACGCGGCTTCCCGGGGCATATCATGGAATTGGCGTTGCCCTCCTGTCAATGGGCAAAAGGGCAGAGGCCGCCGCATATTTCGAAAGAGCTATTGCCATTGACCCAAACCATCGGGCGGCACGGTATTACCTGTCAACATTACGGCATGGTGAAAATAACCCATGAGCACTCACGAATGCAGCAATCCATTGAAATCTAAACATGGCCCAAGCGATATTATTATAATAGCCGCGATTGCAGCACTGACGTTATTTGTATATTCTGAGGTAAGAACATTTGAATTTCTGAGCTATGACGACAATGTCCACATAACGCTAAATACGCACGTAACAACAGGCCTCAACGCGGGAAATATCGGCTGGGCATTTACTCACTCACACGACGGCAACTGGTATCCCCTGACGCTGCTTACGTATATGGCGACGGTTCAGTTTTTTGGCCTTAACCCCGGCGCTCACCACATAGTTGGTCTTATCATTCATGTAATTAATTCAGTCCTGTCGTTTGTACTATTTAACAGGATGACTGGGGCGCGCTGGCGAGCTGCATTTATTGCCCTGTTATTTGCGGTTCATCCGATGCACGTCGAGTCGGTTGCGTGGATTTCAGAGCGAAAGGATGTCCTCAGCGTATTTTTTGGATTTCTGGCCATACTGGTTTATACGTATTATGCCGAAAGGCCGTCGGTTATGAAATATGCGGGTGTGATGTTATTGTTTATCTTAGGCCTGATGTCCAAACCCATGCTGGTAACGCTGCCGTTTGTGCTTCTGCTGCTTGACTTCTGGCCTTTGGGACGTAAGGGCATTAAACGGCTGTTGGCAGAAAAAATCCCCTTTATTTTGGTTTCTGCCGTTGACGCCGTTATAACAATTCAGGCACAGAAGTCCTGGGGGGCGGTTGTCTCTCTGGATTATCTTCCTCTTAAGACGCGTCTCGAGAATATTCCAGTCTCCTACGTCAAATACATAATGAAGATGTTCGTCCCCGGCAATCTGGCCTTTTTTTATCCTATTGCGGATACATACCCGTATTGGCAGGTTGGTGTGTCGCTTATCGTACTGGCTGTGATTTCCGGATTTGCCGTTGTAATGGCGAGACGCCGTCCCTATGTATTAACAGGCTGGTTTTGGTACATAGGGACACTTGTGCCGGTAATCGGAGTTGTGCAGGTAGGGTTACAGTCAATGGCCGACAGATATACGTACCTGCCATATGTGGGATTGTTTGCCATTGCCGCAATGGCCCTGCCGGGCAAGATGTTCAGGACAGCAAGCGGCAAGGCCATAGTCTCAATTGCCGCGGCGGCGGTGATAATCCTGTGTGCCGTGCGGGCAAAGGCTCAGGTTAATTATTGGCAGAACTCCTTTACCCTCTGCAATCACGCTATCGAGGTGGATGAGGATAACTACATGGCCTACTATGGTTTGGGAACCGCTTATTCGCTGGAGGGTAAGATAAACGAGGCCGCTGCGACCTTAAAGAAATCTATATTGATTAAACCCACATATGCAAAGTCCTATGTAAATATGGGGATGGTCATGTTGTTCCAGCTTCAGAGGCCGGAGGAGGCCATTGCCTATTTTAATAAGGCCATTGAATTGAGCAAATTAAATGCCAACGCGTATAACGGCGCAGGGGCCTCGATTGCGATGCTGAAAAGGCCATGTGACGCCATCCCTTACTTCAATAGGGCATTAGAACTCAATCCTGACATGCAGGAGGCTCGCGATAATTTAAACATTGCGCTGCGTGAATGCGGCGTGAAACAATGATATGCTGAAACCTAACCTGAGCGATATTGTTATAATTGCGGCAACTGCCGCACTGACATTATTTGTATATTCTGAGGTAAGGACATTTGAATTTCTGGGTTACGACGACAATGTCCATATAACTGCAAATACGCACGTTACGACCGGCCTCAACGCGGGAAATATCGGCTGGGCATTTACCCACTCACACGACGGTAACTGGTATCCCCTGACGCTGCTTACGTATATGGCGACGGTTCAGCTTTTTGGCCTTAACCCCGCTGCTCACCATATAGTTGGTCTTATCATTCACGTAATTAATTCAGTCCTGTTGTTTGTACTCTTTAACCGGATGACAGGCATGAGGTGGCGAGCTGCCTTTATTGCCCTGTTATTTGCGGTTCATCCGATGCACGTCGAGTCGGTTGCGTGGATTTCAGAGCGAAAGGATGTCCTCAGCGTATTTTTTGGATTTCTGGCCATACTGGTTTATACGTATTATGCCG
>JADFYO010000117.1 GCA_015233015.1 Nitrospirota bacterium
ATCGCTTCTATTGCTACCTTTGCCTTAAATGCCGACGCATATTTCGTCTTCATAGTATCCTTGGACCTCCATCTTTCTTCTCTTTCTGTAACTTAACATGTTGTCCAGTTTTTGGGGTCCATTATAATAATAGCGGGTGAACGGTTACGATATTTTAGTGGAATCTGAGGCCTTTATGTCGATATTGCCGGAATTGCCTGTGCCTTCTGTCCATGAAAAAATCCTTCCGGCATTAGTAAGACTTAAATTTGTTGTGTCAACGTTAATATTGCCGGCATTGCCGGCAGATACCGCAACACTATATATCCCGCCTATAATAAGACTATCCTGACTGCCGATGTCCGTGTTTTCAAACGTATGTCCCGATATCGAGAGATTGCCGGATTTGATATTTATGTCACCGGCATTGCCTTTTCCATACGAGTCAGACGTTATCAACCCGCCATTTGTAATGCTCATATCGCCGGTTACATTTATATTAATCCCGGCACCGCCGGGCACGCCATACGAATCGGCAAAAATCTGCCCTCTGTCGATAACAAATTTCCCGCCGACTATGTAAATGCCGCCGGAGCCTCCCGACTGATTGCTGACATCGAGATTGCCAAGTGTAATGCCGTTAATCGTCTTTCGGGTTGAATCTGTCTGCGTTATATCGATTGTGCCAAGTGCTTGAAACCCGCCTGCGTTTACACCGGAGGACGATAGCAATGCCTCGCCAGCTGAAGCGGCGCTTACAATATTTATCTGCCCACCGGGGGCGTAGAGGTAGCCGTTTGTTATGCTTATATCGCCACCAACGATGGAGAGGGTCTTCCCCGTTGGCACCTGAAGGAGGGCGCCGGTTACAGTCACGCCGGACGGGTTGCCCGTCAAAAATCCAAAGGCCGACGGCGGGGCAGATGTCAATATCGGGTTGGCCGGTGTCCTGGCGTCATACCTTCCCCCGTCTGAGAATTTTATATAATCGGCAGTTGTAACATAAAACGCCCCCTTCAAATCAAGTGCGGCGTTTTTGCCAAACATCACACCCGCAGGATTTATTAAATAGAGATTAGCCCCCAATATGCCGCAACTCAATGTGCCGTCTATAGAAGACGACGCTCCTCCCGTTACGCGGGCTATGATATTGCCTATAGATGACGAACCGGTAAACGTGGCACTCTCACCGGTATTGATATTAAACGTGTTGAAACTCTGAAACAGGTTATTGCCCGACCTGGTCCCTATAGACTCCGGTATGATGTACTTAGGGCCGGATAATTGGCCGCCCCAGCCCACCGTGCCGTCCGTTACGACGGCGGCATAGGATATGGAATAACTCACGACCAGGCACGCTACCGTAACATATTTAATGAAACAGTTACCGGAACCCTGCCGCATTCTTTCCACGTGTGCCTCCCGTGTACATTGCAAATTAATTTCATTGCAATGGAAAAACTCAATTCCCGCTACCCCGCGGCATTTTTCCAACACATCGGGAAGATGCAGAATCTCATCCCGTGAAGCTTAGTCGGCACCTGTTACTAATATTAGTGTACCATGTGAATATGTTTTTTTTCCAGACCTCGTTTTCGTTGTAAAGTACCGGGCTATTCGAATTCACATAATCCTACTTATTATATTTTTTGTTGGCGTCACACTCCCAATATACTCTTTGGGGGCATTTGTTGCAGACATCCTTGTCAAGATTAGAGACAATTTGTGCGATTGCCCCTTCTTCACTCTCGAATACGTTAGCAAGACCTATAACATTTATTGCTCCGCTTTTGTGCATCTTCATCATCACTTCCTCTTGTATCTTACAAAAAAACATTTCTACATCTTTTCCCCTATACTTATTTACCATATTAATCAAGGATTCTACACCCATTAGATCTATCATGTTTATGCCTCTGCACAGAATAAGAATCTTCCCCTGTGTTTGAATTGCGTGTATAGAATCGATACTTGACTCCACATGGTTCATCGCCGCAAAGTAGAGGTCGCCATCTATACGAATAATGCCAAACTGCTGGCATTGAGGCAGGTGGGGGTCTGAAACAAACTGCCTGCTGCCAGGGTTGGGTACATGGGGTAAAACTCTCGGTCTGGCCGTCTTGTTAAGATATAGTCCTATGGATAAGATTGTCCCGACAAATATGGCAAATTCAAGTTCCACAAATAGAGTCGATAGAAATGTAATGAACATAACGGCAGCATCCTGCATGGACAGCCGCACTGTTTCCACTATATGGCGAAAGTTGATGAGCTTATACGCCACAACTAATATAACCGCGGCCATTGCTGGTATTGGCAGATAAGCAGCAAGAGAACCTATAAAAAGAAGTATAACAATGAGCCAAAGAACGGCACATATGGCGGCAAAAGGAGTTTTAGCACCGGCTGAATAGTTGACGCCACTTCTGGTAAAAGAGCCTGAAGAGGCGTAAGACGACAGGAACGCCCCAAATATATTTGAGAGGCCTTGTCCGATGAATTCCTGGTTGACATCTATTTTTTGTCCGGACTTCAGCGCAACGGCTCGCGCTATCGAAACTGCCTCCATTATACCAAGCATCGATATGGCCATAGCAGGCGATACCAATGCGTGTATGCTATGAAAAGAAAAGTCAGGCATCGATAACGGGGGAATAGCGGAGGGAAGGGCACCTAATAGTTTTACTCCCTGTTTATGCCATCCCAAGCCATAGTTCAAAAGGCTGCCCACTATCATACCGATAAGCATATCAGGCCACTTAGGCTTGAATTTGATTAGCAGCACTAAGGCTGCCAGCGTGACAGCGGCTACCGATATGGAGTATATGTGGTAGCTGCCGATGTTTTCAAAAAGAAGTTTCAGGTTGTCAATAAAATTTGCTGCATTTTGGTATCTCAGGCCTAAGACGTGCTTAAGCTGGCTGACCCCTATGAGTATGGCAGCTCCGGTTGTGAAACCAATCACAACTGAATGTGAAATGAAGTCTGCAAGTCCACCCAGACGGACAAGTCCCATCCCTAATTGCATAATTCCGCTCATTAATGTCAGCAGCATGACAAGTCCTATGTATTCTTTCGAAGAAGGCTCCGCTATGACCGAAATGGTGCTGAATATAACCAGGGATATGGCAGTTGTGGGGCCAGATATGAGGTGCCGCGATGAGCCGAAAAGAGCCGCTATTACTACCGGTACCATAGCTGTATAAATACCGTATTCCGGGGGCACGCCTGCTATCATGGCAAAAGCCACCCCCTGAGGCAGCACCACAAATGCCCCTGTAAGACCTGCAAAAAGATCCACCCGCCATGTGTTTTTTACCTCGTGTATCCAGGTAATAAATGGAAAAACTTTGACCAGCCACATCCGGTTCCAACTGCTATTGTGCCCGACGTTATTTCCCATCATCTTACCACATTACTGAGTTTTCCGTGCTTAATCAGAATCAACCGTCTTTGGTAATTTTGGTTATAAGTTCCTTCAGAATATCTGGAGCCTTGTCATTTTCTATCTGACAGGTGCCTGCGTTAGCGTGTCCACCGCCTCCATACTGGAGCATCAGCTCTCCGATGTTTGTTTTCGATGACCTGTTGACTATGGACTTGCCAACGGCGAAAACGGTGTTTTGCTTGTTTACTCCCCATAAGTTATGGATAGAGATGTTGCATTGGGGATATAGGGCATATATCATGAACCTGTTGCCTGGATAAATAGTCTCCTCATCTAACAGGTTCAGTACAACGAGGTTACCATAAACGGTGGAACAGCGTTGTATCTGTTCCTTAAAAAGTTCATCATAGCCGAAATAGAGGTCTATTCTTTCTTTGACATCAGGCAGGGCCAGGATTTCATCGATACTGTGTTTCTTGCAGTATGATATCAGTTCCATCATGAGAGAGTAATTGGAGATCCTGAAGGTTCTGAATCTCCCTAGTCCCGTACGTGAGTCCATCAGGTAGTTTAAAAGCACCCATCCACTAGGATGCAGTATTTCATCTATGGTAAATTGGGCGGAATCACCCTTGTCCACAGCCTCCATCATGTCCTTCGATATTGCTTTAAACTTGCTGTCCCCGCCAAAGTAATCGTAAACGACCCTGGCTGCGGATGGTGCCTCGGGGTGAATGATGTGGTTGTCTTTCTTACCGACTCTGATCGCCTCGCTCGAGTGGTGATCCAAAGCAAGGTAAACTCCATCTACATAGGGAAGGTTGGTGGTAATATCCCTGCCGGTTATTTCTATTTTGCCGTCCTGCATGTCCTTTGGGTGGACGAATTTTATATCGTTAATCAGGTTAATTTCATTTAACAAAACCGCACAAACCAGTCCATCGAAATCGCTTCTCGTTACCAGCCTATATTTGTTTCCCTCTTCCGGCATTGTTTAACCTCCATTAAGCATTTCTATTGATTATTATCTTTTTACTTTACCAGGCCAAAGAGCCTGGCAATAAGGTCAAGGGCCTTCGGGTTGGTCAGAAGTATGGTGAAAAGAAGGATTAGGAAATATACTCTCATTTTCCAGTCCATGGTTGTAAATCTCTCATTCATCCTGCCTTCAAGGGCAGCAAATTTCTCGTTCATACGGCCTTCGAGGTCAGCAAATTTCTCGTTCATACGGCCTTCAAGGTCAGCAAATTTCTCGTTCATACGGCCTTCAAGGGCAGCAAATTTCTCGTTCATACGGCCTTCAAGGGAGCTAATTCTCTCGTTAAGCTTGCCTTCAACATTGGTAATTCTCTCGCTTAACCGGCCTTCAACACTATTAAGCTTTCCTTCCAGCTTTGCTAAATCTTCTTTAGTGGTCAGCTCTTTTGTTAACTCTTCTTTTATCTCCGCTTTTTTTTGTATAACAACGGTTTCAGCCCTGCTTTCGATAGCGTCAAAAGAGGCCAATATGACCCTTCCAACCTCGCGGGCTTCCTCTTTGCCAACCTTCTTTTCAAGCAGGTCGTATATTTCTACCGGTAATGTCGCAGGCATAGTTAATTATGACTCATCGGCAGAGAGAAAATCAATATGTACGTTCCGCCTAAATCCACCATCAAATTGAGCCGCGGTCTCAGTTTCAGGTTTGTGGGGGATTTTTGTGAGGGGGTTCAGAGTTTATTTCCCTTTGCGAGGGGATTATATTAGCCCTAACGCCCTAAAAAACCT
>JADFYO010000118.1 GCA_015233015.1 Nitrospirota bacterium
TATAACCATCAGAGAACTCAGGCTCGGCTCGGATTCCTATCCCCAGCCACTTATGAAAAACAGTTCTATGAAAAAAGGGCTGCGGCATAAATGAATTGGTGTCCACTATTGACATCACACCTCACTTTGATTAGTGGTCAGATCCCAGCTTTCCAAGAAGCACTGGAATCCCGCGCGGTATCGGGCGTTCTAATTTATTTAACTACATTCCAAATGTGGACATTTTATATTGTTTCTTTATTGTGCGATTCAACCATTGTCGCCATATCTGTCGGCATAGTTGGTTATTACATAAAGGGAATAAAAGTCTATTGGGCTTTATTATTTGGGATTTTATCAAAATATCTTATAGTTCTTATATTTATTGGCTTGCTTTTATACAGTAGCGGGCAGATATCATCTTTTTTTAACGAAGTTACTAAACGTATTGATTCTGGGCAGTATATATTAATCTTTTTGCACTTTCTATCTACTCTATGCTTTTCATATATAGGTCTGAATTTTGGGAAGCGAACTGCTTATTTCGATGCTAACGATAAAGACCTTTTTTACTTTTGCGGGATACCTAAGAAAGTTTGGCTCTTACTATTTATCTCATATGTTCCTGTCGCTAATTTCCTATCCAAGCTGACTATTGTCCAAATTTATCAGGTTACCGATAAGATAACGAGTATGAACTATTGGAAAGATTCATTTTCTCTTTCCAATATCTTTAGTGAAGACAGCGCAGGGGGGTTCACTGGGTTGCTGGGGCATATCATGGTTATATGTTTTGTTTGGGCAGTGGCTATTGGTCTTTTTTCCTATGGCTTCAATACAATAAGAAATAGAGATACCAGACATAGATGGATAAGAATTATTGTAATTTATATCTTAATCCCAGTCATCATTGTTATTATCCCCATTATTAGGAATAGAACCTGGTTCTTTTAAAATGTCAGAGATGAGGTGTCATTCTCTTTCTAATTCATAAGAGCATTAATAATCAGTGCTTAGCGTATTTATGAAATATCTTAGTCCGTCATTCCGGCTTGTCCAGAATCGGTCTCTACACTTCCTCAAGCCGAGTAAGATTCCAGACAAGCCGGAATGACGACAAGACAAGAAAGGTGGTGATAATTTTTTGTCGCGGAGCGAGATAAAATATATTATTATACGTATGATTTAGAAATGGAATCAGGTCTTGACGGGCTGTTGCCCAAATCCGGCGGAACTGAATAAAGAAATGGTATTGACAGGAATCAGGGATACATCCGGGTCACCGCACGAACCTATACAAAATGAACCATTTTGTATAGGTTATTCCCTATGATTTGTATAGGTTATTCCCTATGAATGCCTGTAAACCCGCGTATTTCCTAAAGGCGGGAAAGCCAAAACTAGACAAAATAGTGATACTTACTTCTTTCATCGTATTTTGGTATTACCCGAAATTCAGCAGCTCCTCCATTGTTATCAGCACAGACGCGGCAATGGCCTCAAGACTATAACCACCCTCCAGGGTAAATATAACAGGGATACCTCTTTTCGCACTCAGGATGCCATCGACAATGTCCTTGATACCGGCGTTGGTGACATTCAAGCCCGCAAGCGGGTCTTTACGATGAATATCGTACCCAGAGGAGACCAGGATAATATCAGGGGAGAACTTAGTAACCTGCTCGTGGAGTTTTACGTGATATGCGTCGTGCATTTCTGTGTCGCCGGAGCCGGAGCGCAGCGGAATATTATAATTAAACCCCATGCCCTTCCCTATTCCGATTTCAGCAGAGCCGCCCGTCCCGGGATAGTGGGGATACTGATGCGTGCTGAAATAAAACACCGTATCGTCACTATAAAACATGTGCTGAGTGCCGTTTCCATGATGAACGTCAAAGTCTGCTATGAACACCTTCTTAAACCCAAGTTTTTGGGCAAACCGCGCCCCTATGGCCACATTGTTGAAAATACAAAAACCCATCCCCCTGTCCTCCTCGGCATGGTGCCCAGGAGGTCTGACGGCACAGAAGGCGCGCTCAATCTCGCCATCTCTGCATTTCCTTATAGCCGTAATAATCGCCCCCGCCGCATAGAGCGCCGCCTCGTACGTGTTCTCGGACATATACGTATCAGGGTCAAGATAACCCCTTTTCATTCGCTTTACCTGCTCCATATATCCACCTGAATGAACCGCCTTTATGTCCTCATACGACGCCTCCTCCGGCTCTATCTTAATCAACGACGGCCACATCTTCGATACCTGTAAGTCTGCCGTTATCGCCCTCAAACGGTCGGCGCACTCGGGATGAGAGTCCGGCATCTCGTGTGTCAGATATATATCGCTGTATAAAAAACCTGTTTTTTTAGCCACCACATCCCTCCATGTGCATTTATTTATCAAGCATTTACATGGCTAACACTAAAGCAATACCTTAGATAAACACGGGCTGTTTCAAAAAAACATCTCAAGCGATGAGAAGAAATATGAGATCTCAAAGGCCGCAGATTCAGGGGAGTCCGAACCATGGACAATATTATGCTCGATGTCGGAGGCAAAGTCAGCCCTGATTGTCCCCGGGGCGGCATCCTTAAAGTTTGTGGCCCCCATGAGTTCTCTTACTTTTTCTATGGCCTTGTTGCCCGTTATGACCATTGCCACTATCGGCCCTTCGGACATGAAAGTCGTCAGACTGTCAAAAAACGGCCTTGCTTTGTGAACTGCGTAAAACCCCTCCGCCTCTTTTTTCGTCAGATGAAGCATCTTAAGCGCAGCAACTGTCAGCCCCTGCCTTTCAAATCTTCCTATTACCTCGCCTATCAGATTTTTTTTCACCCCATCGGGTTTCACTATCGAGAAAGTCCTTTCCATGTGTATTATCTCCTTAGAATTATCATATATTCAATATCTTGACAAGGGCGGAAACGGCTGCCGCTGATTTAGTAAACGCCTCATGTTCCTTATCGTTCAGTTTAAGTTCTATAATTTTCTCGACGCCTCCCGACCCCAAAATGGCCGGTACGCCGACATAGAGACCCTCGACCCCATATTGCCCTGTCAGAAAACACGCGGCAGGAAGCGGCCTTTTTTCGTCAAACAGTATCGCCTTAATCATCTGAAATGTCGCCGCTGCCGGGGCGTAGTATGCGCTTCCCGTTTTCAGGAGCGAGACAATCTCTGCCCCGCCACCTCTGGTACGCTCGACAATTGCCTCTATTCTATCCTCCGGGATAAGCTCAGTAACCGGTATGCCGTTAACGGTGGTAAACCGCGGCATTGGTACCATCTGGTCACCGTGGCCGCCTAAGATTACGGCGTTGACCGACCCAGGTGAGCAATTCAGCTCCAAAGCAATAAATGTGCCGAAACGTGCCGCGTCGAGCACGCCGCCCATTCCCATCACCCTGTGATGAGGAAACCCCGTCGTCTTAAATAAGAGATGCGCCATCACGTCCATCGGATTGGTTACGGCAATGATGACCGCGTCGGGGCTGCCCTTTGCAATCCCAAGCCCGACGGCGCTGATAATCTCTGCATTTGTTTTAAGTAAATCATCTCTGGACATGCCGGGTTTTCTGGCCATTCCCGCTGTGACTACGATTACGTCTGAGCCTGCCGTGCCGGCGTAGTCGTTTGTGCCGGTAACTGATGACGAAGAATTCCAGAGTGGACATGCCTCGGAGAGATCGAGTGCCTTGCCCTGAGGCATCCCCTCCACTACGTCAAACAGTACGACATCGGAAATCCCGCTATGCGCGAGCAGCTGTGCCGTCGATGCCCCAACGTGCCCCGCGCCGATTATGCTTACCTTAAATTTCTTTTTCATTTGATTCCTCTTATCCCGTGATAGTAATGGCCTCAGCCGCTTAGCCAACATTATTATAATCAAACCAGCGCCAATAAGCAATTGCCTCACGAAAAAACTACATGTGATAGTAACATATTACCTGACAAAATGTAAACCATTGACCTTTACAAATTGTAAAGATGTATAAGAGATTTACTATGCTGTCCCTTCACAAACGCCCGTTTTATCAGTTATTTCCACGTGTTTAATTAATATAAATAGAGGGGCATGTTTTTTGCTTTAATGTAGGACTGCAAGGGAGGAAGGGATATGGAGGTCACTCCATGATGAGACAGATTGCAATTTACGGTAAGAGGGGCATAGGGAAATCCACAACGACACAAAACACGGCAGCGACGCTTGCCGAGGCAGGGCATAAATGTTTGGAGGATGACATGAACACATTTCAGATTACTAAGGGGGCGAACTTGAGCGGGAAAAGGACAATCTTATTAGTTGCAGCATTAGTAGTTGGTTTAATTTACGTGTTAACAGGTATATCTTATGCCGGTGAGAGCCTGAGACATGCCCAGTTAAACTCCGCTATAGAGGCAGCAGGGGCAAAGTGGCAGGCAGGTGAGACGCCTCTTTCCTCACTAACAGACCAACAGATACAAGGCCGCTTAGGATTTATCAAACCGGCTTTAACGGGTCATGAGAAACTCGCACGGTTAACACCGTTAGCACTGGTGGCAACTCTGCCGTCAAGCCTTGACTGGAGAAACAACAGTGGCAACTGGGTTACTTCAGTTAAAGACCAGGGACACTGCGGCTCTTGCTGGGCATTTGCTACAACGGCGGCATTAGAGTCCTATACATTGAAGAAAGGCAATACCCCCGGCAAAGATAACAATACTCCATATTCGTTAGACTTGTCCGAACAGGTGATGCTGTCATGCAGCGGCGCTGGCAGCTGCAACGGCGGTTCTATCAACTATGCCTCTGACTTTTTACTAAACACGGGTGAACCAGTGGAATCTTGCTACGCATACACGGCAGCTAATGGTTCGTGCTCAAGTGCTTGCGCAACCAGCACCTCAGCCGCCGACACAATTAACTCATGGCAGTGGGTTACAATCTCAGCCGTTGGGGCCGGCAATAATAATTATCTTCTTGTCTTCATTCATATGACTTACTTTCCATACAATCAGGCATATCAGGATAGAAGCTATTACCATAACCTGAACCAGAAACCCTTGAAACATTAG
>JADFYO010000119.1:0-665 GCA_015233015.1 Nitrospirota bacterium
GGAACGAACTCTATGCCGTGCAAGATAAAAGACTATCCATGGATGGCAAAACAATGTGTAATGCCATAGATTCGCACGGTCATCAAACCCACATCATGAGTGTTGTTGGACATGAAAGTAAAATCTGTTACACTCAAAAAAAGTTTGCACTCTGCCAGCAAACCCAGACGATGAGATAAAAAGAACTAATGAGATTAAGATAGCCATCCCGCTGCTTGACGCCATAGAGATTAAAGGCAAAGAAGTGACAGCCGATGCCTTGTTGACACAGCGTGAGTTGGCTAACTACATCGTCGGGCGTCAGGCACATTACTGTTTTACGGTAAAGGGCAATCAACCAAAGCTCCTTGACGATATAACGTTTTACTTCCATGATAGGAAAGAACCTGATTTCATTGATAAAACCTCCTGTAGCCATGGACGAATTGAAATCAGAAAAATTTGGACAACAACAGAACTGAATGACTACGTCAACTTTCCGCATGTCGGACAAGCCTTTGTCATTGAACGCCACTGCACCGACAAGAAAAGCGGGCATAGTTCGAGTGAAGTTGCTTATGGTATTTACAGCCAAAATCCCGAACAGGCCGACGCAAAGCATGTACTCAATTTGAACAGGGGCCACTGGTCTATTGAAAACAGTTGCCATTATATAATTGATTGGA
>JADFYO010000119.1:777-4812 GCA_015233015.1 Nitrospirota bacterium
TGAACCGCCAGCCCCTTACACGGTGCGACGCTCCAACAATACTAACTCCTCTCGCCCCAAATTCTACTGCTATGGACATACAATAGAGGCGATGGTTTATACTATCACGGTTAGAGGAACCTGTCAAGAGTTATTTTGATAGGCGGTTGATGACCGGAAAATATGTAATTTCCGTACACTACTGAACAGTGGTATATCAACGCCATTTCACGGCAACGCATAGACACAGGCCGGAACGCCAATACAAGGTGCAACGGCTTTTTCATTGCAGTGAAGATATGCAGGGCTTAAGGTAGGAGCTTCTTGATAAATGTGTCGGCGTCTTTCATGGCGTCTTTTACTACATTTGAGCCTCTAAGTAATCCCCTGTAATATCCGGCAATATGCAATGTTTCATAGAGGCTGTCTCCCTTACGAGCTTGCCGTTATTGACTGACAGGTGCTTCTTTATGGCTGCAATGTACCCGTCAACGGACTTGGGAAGTTCTTTATGGGTAAGACCCTTCTTTATCAGAGCTTCGTTAATTGCTTCGAGTATGGCAAGGTAAGCCGTCCCGAACGCTTCCCGTACGGGCTTCTTATCGAGATGGATGTTATCAAACCCTTAGCGTTTTCCATATATCGAAGGGCTTCCCCTTCTGTATGTGTCGGCTTAGGTAAACTCATACTTGATATTGGCAGTTTCTACGGGGAATGTCAAGGGTGTGGAGTTACGGCCAAAATGGTAATATGTTCTTTGCCGGGGCCGTAGTGCCAGAAAATACGGTATGCCGCTGGTGTGGATTGTTCAGCGTATGCGACAAAGACCTTCTCACCCTTAGCGCCTTTAAGTGTTGTGAACTCGTGAGTGTTTAGCCTTGGGTGCTTAGGGTTTTGAGAAAGGAAGCGAATAGCTTTTTAACAGCATTACGTCTTTTTTCTAACCCTTTGTCGAATTTAAGTTTGATTAGCTGGAATTTGGCAGTGTCGGTAAACAGGACTTCTAACAACAGCTTTCCTACAATTCGTCAAGGTTGAGCTTCTGAACCCTGCCAGCCTTAGCGTCTTCTAACCCGATAAGAACGCTTTTAAGAGCTTCGGGGTTATAGTAAAGCCATTGTTCAGCTTGTGGTATATCAGCTTCGGTTTTAAGTAATGCGTTTGCCGTGTCCATACTTTATCGTAAGACTTTCAGGGTATCCGTGTCAATGATTAGGCGGTGTGTGCAGAGTTATTTGAGCTTCGGGCGAAGGTAAAAGAGGGGAAGCCCTGCCCTTGCCCGTGTGAGTGAGGGCTTCCCGATGGCCGGTATGCCAGAGGCCAAAAGGGCATGGACAAACCAGTATGCTTGGGGATAGAATATCATCATGGAAACGCTTACACCTGAACGAGACTTAGACTTAACGGAGATAATCAACGGGGAGGAAGTTGTGTCGCCAAGCCCTTTTAGTAAACATCAGCGCATTGTTTTGAATTTGATTGATATTATTCGCCGACACGTCAAAACGAATAATTTAGGGCAAGTTTACTTATCCCCTCTGGACGTAATCTTTGAGGAAGGAATTAACCGGCTTCAGCCCGACATATTGTTTATCAAAAAAGAAAATGAGGCTATCATTCAGGATTGGATACGCGGCGTGCCTGATATGGTCTGTGAGATTGTATCGCCCTGGAGTTACAAAAAGGACATGATAGTAAAGAGGGCCATCTACGAGAAGTATAAAGTGCCGGAGTATTGGATTGTCGTATCGGAGCTGCTGGTAATCGAGGTCTTAACTATCGAGGTCGGTAGATACAGGACACACTCCATTGGGGATATAGAGGGCGACGGAGTGGTTACTTCTAAGGTCATCGAGGGACTGCAAGTCAATATCAGAGACATTTTCGAGGTCTAAAATCCTTCTGCATTATTGAACCGCTATATCAAAGCCACACACTGATATGCCCTGCACAACAAACACTATCCCTGCCAATCCTACAAGGCAGCGTTATGGTTATCCCCGCAGTTAGCGTCGGCACACCTACGGTCATTATTGATACAGATAGACCGGGATAGCCATGACAGGCCGCAACGCTGGTTGAAAATCCCGTGAAAATTGTATAACAACGACATGGGCGACATAGAGAAACATTACGATTTTTTCAAACGTCCTGTAATCAATTCGCCTTATGTGTGTCCTGTCCGCCATTGGGAGCTTGACGATCAAGGCCAGCCGACACAAAGGATTATCGAAGACCGTCGGCGTGCTGAGTTTATTACTCCAATACCCAGGCCTAAGAAACACAAGAGGGTAAGGGTCTTTCTACCCAAGACAACAGTATGACCCTACTTCTGAAATGATCAACCAGATCCGTCTCCATGTGGACAGGTGGCGTGGTATAATAAATACAAATTCATGGCAGGTAACGCCTGAAACAGCCCGTCTTCTTCAATATTGGAGACATCATCAATTCACCGGAATACGTCCTTTTTTCTGTCAGATAGAAGCAGTTGAAACCGCGATATGGCTTACAGAGGTTGCTCCGCATGATAAAGGTGGAAAGATATTTCTTGAACACCTTACCAACACAAGCAATAACGCTAATCCAGAGCTGGTACGTATGGCCCTCAAACTTGCCACAGGGGCAGGTAAGACAACAGTTATGGCTATAATAATAGCATGGCATACCATCAATGCAGTGCGTCATCCTAATAGTAAAAGGTTTACTCGAGGTTTTCTGATTGTTACCCCAGGTATTACTATTCGAGACCGTTTACATGTCCCGAAATGCAATAAGCAACTTCACGCCGTACCGTCTGTTCGGGGAGTTTTACAGTGATGCGGTCTATTCTCATCACCTGACTCTGAAAATGGAAAGTCTATGTAGTCTTTCAGTTCTGAGCTGCAACGAATAATGCGTGTTTCTATCCGGCCATGCCCTTTATCTACTGTTTTGTGTTGAGGGGGGAAAAGCCTCCCACGAAAGTGCTTCTATATCCTGCTTTAATGTGCTTTGATTGTCCTTGACCGTGAAAAAATAATGTGCTTCTTTCTCCATTACTATAAATTCGGCAGTCTTTCTCTGAGTATGCAGTGCGTCGGCCGTTACCGTCATACCGCTAATGTCCACGTCTTTAAGTAATTGCTTTACACCAGGTATTTCTCCACCACCAGTGGAAACCTCCTTCTGTGCAATTGTTATGCCCTCGTGATGAAAAAAGCGCTTAGCAAGTGCAAACCTCCAGCACCTTTTACAGTCTTACCGTCAATGGCAACTCCTTCAGTCCCATCGGATTTCCTTTGCTTTTGCAGCCATTGCCCTACAACCCTGTCTATCTCATCTTCGGATTGCCATGATAATAATACTTTCCCCCATTACGCCCAAATCCCTGCGTACTGCCAAGCTCTTGCCAGGCGCTCGCGCGATAACATGTCCCTTTAAAGCGTGCCGGATCTACAAATGTCTCCACCATTACTACAGGATAACCATATGCTCTCTCCCAGTCAGATGATAGTCTGCTGAGGTTCAGGCTTAATATTCTGGAGGCCAGGTTGCGGATACGTACCCCAGGTAATATTAAAAATCGACTATTGCTGGCTATGAATTTTAAACGCTTCCATTGTATCGCAGGGAGCCAGCCTATCCATTTATCACGGTGTATATTCTTAAAGGCCGCCGATGACCAGCCTATCAGGGCAACTATCTCCCCCTCCAGTACTGCTAAATATTTCAGCGATTCCCCTACTGTTCTGCGATATCCAAGATAATGACAACTACTCATCAACTTGTCCCATTCAGACTCTTCTTCCCGCCCCGCCAACCGCACTTCCAGCACATCTGCCCTGCTCAGTGTCGATGTAGCTGTCTCTTTTGCCATCCTTTGTTATACAATTTCTTATGTGAAAAAAGTCACTACTTTATTTTTCTCCTATCTTTATTCGCACTTACCGCTCACTTTGACTTAGTCCTGTGTATGGGGACAGCTAAGGCGGATTAATCCTGTTTCATGCCTGAAAGGCTAAGCCCTTGCTTCCTCGTGCCATATCCGGTATATTATTGTATTACAGGGGTTTA
>JADFYO010000011.1 GCA_015233015.1 Nitrospirota bacterium
GCTTGACTGCCCTTATTCTTATTTCTTCTAACGTTTTATGATCTATTTTCCTGCCGTCTAATTCTCTCATCCATTATTATAACATTTATCATTATTTTATGTCTACATACTTATGTGCTTATTAGTAGCTAAAACACCCCTTAAGGCGGGGCAGCCCTATGATCGCAATGCCTCCGCTCTGTCACAGGCGCGCAGGGCTTGTCAGTATATTTTTTTTGTGATATACTGAAGATATGAGTGTGATAACGATACCTCGTTCAATCAGAGAGCGGCTTGGCGACGATGCCAGTGAAGACTTTGCCTCGCTTATAAATGATGTAGATATAGGCGCGAGAAAAGACGCTATCTCTATCGCTGAAGAGCGGTTTGAACGCCGTCTTGTCGAAGAAACTGGTAAACTACGGGTTGAGATAGGTAAACTCAACGAGCGCATTACTCTGGAGACAGGTAAAATCAACGAGCGCATTACTCTGGAGATAGGTAAACTCAACGACCGCATTACTCTGGAGATAGGAAAAGTCAACGAGCGCATCTCAGAGGAAAGCGGTAAACTGCACATCGATATAGAGAAGTTGCGGACTGAGGTAGAGAAATCAGGAAAAGAAAATATCAAGTGGATGTTCCTTTTCTGGATAGGACAGTTGGCCGCTATGGCCGCGTTGCTTAAATTCTTTGTCAAATAAGAAGCCCCCAAGCTTTTCATAGTATGAGGACATTTCTACTTTGCTATGACAATATCAAAAATCCTATTGACCTAACCGGCGGAATCAGTTAAACTACATAAGTCATGCACCACTCGGATTATGTCTCGCTTCATCTTCATACGGAGTATAGCCTGCTTGACGGGGCTGTACGAATAGATGAACTCGTCGAAAAGGCTGTCGAATATAAGATGCCCGCTATTACCATCACCGACCACGGCAATCTCTTCGGCGCCATTGAGTTTTATAAAAAATCTATTGACGCTGGAATAAAACCCATCATAGGGTGCGAGGTATATGTCGCCCAGGGAAGCCGTTTCGACAGAGGGAAAGACAGTGGCAAGGGTTCTTATTTTCACCTCATCCTGCTTGCCAAGGACATGGACGGTTACAAAAACCTCGTATCGCTTGTCTCGAAGGCATATCTGGAGGGGTTTTACTACAGACCGCGCATCGATATGGACCTGCTTGAACAGTATAGCGGCGGCCTCATCGGCCTCACCGCGTGTCTGAAAGGCGAAGTGCCGTACTACCTGCAGCGCGATATGATAGACAACGCCAGAGAGGCTGCCCTCAGATACAAGCATATACTAGGTCCGGGTAATATTTATCTTGAAATTCAGGACAACGGCATCCCCGAACAGATTGATGTCAACAGAAAACTCATCGAGTTATCTAAAGAGCTTAATATCAAGCTCGTCGCCACAAACGACACTCATTATCTAAAGAAAGAGGACTCAGTCGCTCACGATATCCTGCTCTGTATTCAAACCGGTAAGACCGTCTATGACACCGACAGGATGAGGTTTAAGACAGACGGCCTGTATTTCAAATCTCCCGCCGAGATGAAAGCCGCATTCGCCGAAATCCCTGAAGCCGTATTAAACACAAGGGAAGTGGCCGAAAAATGCAATCTTACATTTAAATTATATAAAAACATGCTCCCCCAATACACAATAGAAAATGGCCTGACCCCCGATGAGTACATGGAGAGGCTCGCCCGTACCGGTATAAAGAAGAAACTCGGCAGCACTATTGCCCCGGAATACGCAGAGCGCTTTGAGACCGAGCTGAAGATAATCAAAAAAATGGGGTTCTCTTCGTATTTTCTTATCGTTTGGGATTTTATCAATTACGCCCGAACTAAGGATATTCCCGTCGGCCCTGGCAGAGGCTCAGCCGCCGGCAGTTTAATCGCATACAGCCTCGACATTACCGATATTGACCCGCTTAAATATAATCTCCTGTTTGAAAGATTCCTCAATCCAGAAAGAATAAGTATGCCCGATATAGATGTGGATTTTTGTAAGGACAAACGCGGCGAGGTCATTAACTATACGGCGGAGAAATTCGGCAAAGACCATGTCGCCCAGATTATCACATTCGGCACTATGGCCGCCAAGGCGGCAATCCGCGACGTAGGCCGCGCACTGGCGATGCCCTACTCCGAGGTCGATAAGATAGCCAAGCTCATTCCTGCAACCCTCAATATAACCATTAAAGAGGGCCTTGAGGCCGAGCCTGAACTCAGAAACGCGTACCAAAAATCGGAAGACGTGCGCCGCCTTCTCGACATAGCCATGCGTCTTGAGGGCCTATGCCGCCACGCCTCCACTCACGCGGCAGGCGTCGTTATATCTCCAACCGCCCTGACCGATTACACGCCGCTTTATAAGCATCCATCTGAAGACGCCATTATTACTCAGTTCGATATGAACTCAATAGAGAAAATAGGCCTGCTTAAGTTCGATTTCCTCGGCCTTAAGACACTCACCGTTATTCATAAGACCCTTGAATATTTCAAGGAAAGAGACATAGAATTTGATTTGAAGCATATTGCTTTCGATGACAAGGCCACATATGATTTATTGAGTTCGGGGCTTACCACAGGGATATTCCAGCTTGAAAGCCCTGGGATGAGGGATATTCTGGTAAAGATGGCGCCAAACCGGTTTGAGGATATTATCGCACTTAACGCCCTGTACCGTCCCGGACCTATTGGCAGCGGCATGATAGATGATTTTATAAAGAGAAAAAAAGGCCATATTCCTGTTCAATATAAACTGCCGCAGCTTAAAGAAATCCTCGACGAGACCTACGGCGTCATCCTCTATCAGGAGCAGGTGATGAGGATAGCCAATAAACTCGCGGGTTTTTCAATGGGCCAGGCAGACATCCTGAGAAAGGCAATGGGTAAGAAAATCACCCACGAGATGGACAAACAAAAAGATACCTTTCTCGAAGGCGCAGCCAAAAACGGCATTAAAGAGAAACTTGCCGTTGAGATATTCGATCTCATGGCCCTGTTTGCAAAGTATGGGTTTAACAAGTCCCATTCGGCCGCATATGCCTATATTGCGTATCAGACGGCATACCTGAAGGCACACTTTCCAGTTGAGTTCATGGCCGCTAACCTTTCATGCGAAGATGGTTCAGAGAAGGTCGTAAAATTCATAAAGGAATGCCACGAGATGTCTATAGAGATCCTGCCCCCTGATATAAACCGGAGCCACAGCAAGTTTACAATCATAGGGCCGGCGATAAGTTTTGGCCTCGAGGCCGTTAAAGGCGTCGGAAGTGCCGCAATTGAGTCAATTCTCGAGGTGCGCGAGGGGAAACCCTTTGCGTCGTTAGAGGATTTCATTCAAAGGGTTGACTCGCGCAAGGTCAATAAAAAGGTCATAGAGAGCCTGATAAAGGCCGGAGCATTCGACATACTGATTAAATCCCGTGCAATGGCCTTTGACAGCCTTGATATGCTCCTGACTGGAACACGGGCGATGCCGTCGCTGTTTGACGACCCGTCAGACGTTAAACTCACCGGCCAGATTTATGAATGGGAGGAAAGCGAAAAACTAGGCTACGAGAAACAATCTCTAGGCTTTTACATATCGAGCCACCCATTAAGGAGATACGAGGGCCAGCTTAAAAGGATAAATATCACGAGAATATCTGCACTGGACGACATCCCTACAAACGAAGACATACGTCTTGCATGTATCATAACCTCGATAAAAAAGAAGCAGTTAAAGGACAAAAAAGGACAGATGGCAATCCTGAATATCGAGGACGACGAAGGCTCCGTGGAGGCAATCGTGTTTCCTGACGTATTTCAGCGCTCAGAGCCGCTACTAAAAAAAGACGCTATAGTAATTATCGCAGGCAGACACGACTCCTCTGAAAAGGGGCATAAGATTATTGTCACTGCGGTTGGGGAACTGCAGAAGGCACTGGATGAAAGATACTCGAAGATAGAGATAACGCTTGAGCCGTCTCTCTGCGCCCATGATACGTTTGTTAAAATAAAGGGTGCCCTTACCGGGGCAAAAGGAGCCATTCCGGTTTACCTGCGCCTTTGCGACGGCGAGAAGGAGACTGTAATCGCAACTTCTTACTGCGCGTCCAACGACATTGTGTTAATCGATGAGCTTGAAACTCTTACACACAAGGGTTCGGTTCAGTTAAACTAACCGTGCTGACGATATGCCAATAGTATGAAAGTATATTTAGATTTTGAAAGGCCAATAGAAGAGCTTGAACTCAAAATAGAAGAGCTGACGCAGATCAGCGGCGCTAACGGTACGGGTCCCGACTCAGGGATACCCTCCCTCAGACAGAAGCTCTCGGAACTTAGAAAAGAAATCTTTCTTGGCCTAAGCCCGTGGCAGAAATGCCAGCTGGCCAGACACCCTGAACGCCCCTATACGCAGGACTATATAGAGAGGATTACAACCGAGTTCACAGAGCTTCACGGCGACAGGAGGTTTGCCGACGACCCGGCAATCATAGCCGGCTTCGGCGTGATTGACAATGTCCCGGTGATGATAGCGGGGCACCAGAAGGGCAGAGGCACAAAAAACCGTATTCTCAGGAACTTCGGCCAGCCCCATCCCGAAGGCTACAGAAAGGCCCTGCGCATTATGAAATTGGCCGAGCGGTTCAACATTCCCATAGTAATGTTTGTGGATACGCCTGGAGCATTTCCCGGCGTTGGCGCAGAGGAGCGCGGTCAGTCCGAGGCAATAGCCTCAAATCTTATGGAGTGTTTTACTATCGGCGTACCTATTATATCGATAGTCATAGGAGAGGGCGGAAGCGGAGGAGCGCTGGCCCTCAGCGTGGCGGACAGGCTTGTTATGCTTGAACACTCTGTATATTCGGTTATCTCGCCTGAGGGCTGTGCCGCTATACTATGGAATTCAGGGAAGGGTCTGAATCAGGAGGATTTTGCGCGCGCGGCATCGGCCTTAAAATTAACCGCATCTGATTTAATGGGTTTTAACATTATAGACGAAATCATAGGAGAACCTCCGGGCGGCGCCCACAGGGACCACGACGAGGCCGCCGCTAATGTCAAAAAATACATTCTAAGTGAGATTGAAAAGCTCAGGGCTATTCCCACAGCGCAGCTCATAGAGGCAAGACATCAAAAGTTCAGAAAAATCGGCGTATATTATGGAACCGCAAATGCGTCATCATAATAGCCATTAGCCAGAGTTCAGAAGCCGCCCAATGGCGGCTACAGGGGTGAAGGGGGATTATCCCCCTTCGTCTTTAATCCTTACTTATTGAAGTGACCTGAGCTTATTCGATGCCTCTTCATTGTAGGGGGCAAACTCTAGCACATTCTGAAATTCTATGACCGCCTCGCTCCTCCGGTTTGCCTTTATCAGTAGATTTCCCAGGTTCAGACGCGCGTCTATATAGTCGGGCTTTAACTTTATAGCGGCGCGATAGTCGGCGGCCGCCTCGTCAAACTGCCCCCTCTCATCATAAATCGTTCCCATGTTGTTATAGGCCACAGCAAAAAAGGGGTCGGCTTCGACCGCCTTTTTAAACACATCGATAGCCGCATCCAAACGACCCTGGGAGGCGTATATGTCGCCAAGATTGTTGTAGGCGTCGGCAAAATCTGGTTTCAGCAATATAGCGGTTTGAAATTCCCGTGAGGCGTCGGCCACCCTGCCCTGCCTTAGGTAGTCGTAGCCCAGATTATAATGCGGCCTTGCCTTGTTCGGGCTTTTTCTAACCGTATCCTCCCACAGTGCCACCCTGTCAGACCAGACATTGTTTCTCATGAGGGTCAATGCCGCGAAAAGGATGATTATTACTGACAATGCCGTTAATGCCGTCATTTTTGCCCGTCTTTTCTTTTTCTCCACTAACCACACGACAACAGACATCACGGCGATAAAAAACCCCACCGATGGATAATACAACCTATATTCGTTTATTACGTCTTTTATGGGTATAACGGAGGATTCGACCGACAAGGCGATAAAAAACCACAATATGCCAAAGGAATACAACCTTGCAAGATGGTGGTTCAGCGCCAAAGACCGGTATAACATATATATGGCCGAAACGAAAATCGAGGCAATCACTAAAAAAGATGACACTACTTCAAGTTGAAAAAAACTCCTGAACACAGTGTAATCATAATCAAGATTAAGCCCAACGGGGACAAATAACAGTCTGAAATACGTCACTATGACACGCAGTTCTGTAAACAGATACTCTGACCTGGTCATATCTGTGATGCTTGCCATTTTCACAGACGAATCAATAATCCCTGGATTTAATGCGATAGTCAGGGCGTCTGTTGCGTCAGGCGTTTTATTTGCCAATATGGAAATTGGGATGATTAACATAGTTAACATCAGGGGAAGGAGATATAGAATCCTCTTTTTTAACTTCCCCTCAAGAAACATGAATTCAAACAACACTGCAATAACCGGCAGTGTAAAGGCTATTTCCTTTGTCCTCATTGCTGCAACTGCGGAAACCACTGAAACCGCATAAAGCGTATAACCCAGTGCCCTCGAAGCCGTAAGCCTGAAGTGTACATATGACAAAAGTGAAACCAGACATAACAATGTTGCAAGGGATGTATAACGCTGCACGATGTATGTTACGGCAGACGTCTGAACCGGATGAACAGCGAAGACAAGGGCGGTAAAAAGCGCCGTCAGTCCACGCCCAAAAAGGGGGTCAAACGCGGTAAAAAAAGGCGTCTGGAATATAAGCGTTACAAGCCGGTATAAGGCCAGGGCAGTCAGCACATGCACTATCAGGTTAAATACGTGAAAGCCTCTGACATCCATACCGTTGAGCTTGTAGTTCAGCGCAAAGGTCAACACTCCCACAAACCGGCGGTTCGCCTTTGGGCTGATTAATGTATAGCTGTCCTTGTACTGTCCAATATCTCTGATTACACTTTTTTCGATAATATTTGTGTAGTCATCGTACATAAACGGCGCTTTAAAGGAATTGCTATATACGATTACGCAAACTGCCGCGATAATCGACAGATGAACAATCGGCATAACATTGAGCTTTCCGTAGTTAGCGTTATTAAGCAACGGTTTATGTCTTATCGACTATCTCAAGGCGGACAAACGAGTAGAATTTGTTTGTCTGTGAGCTTACTTGCTGGTTTAAGGCGCTTTTTAGCGTAACTTCCCGGATTTTGCCGTCGATTAAACGGTAAAACCTGTTGGATGCGATGATGTTCTCGGTCTTGTATCGTGAGTACGGGTCAGTACCTTCTTTACACAGGACATAGGCCGCCGTGGAGCCGAGCAGTACATTGCCGCCGGTGCCGAAAAGAAAAATTTCATGGTCTTCCTCAAGCGGGCTGATATTTTCCATTATCGCCTCCCACGACCACGGTGTTTCGTCAGTCGTTATTATCTTACCCTCTTTTAAAACGACATAGCCGCCTGCAACATATGGCAGCGTGTCTGTTATAAGCTCACCGGCGTCTAGGTAGAGCGCCTCTCCTATACTGCCTATAGTGCCTTTGACGATACCGCGGGAGTTCGATATATGGAGCCATTTCTCTATTGAGCCGATTGTTCCGTTATATCTGCCATCGCGAATATAGACCATCGAGACCTTCGATATATTCCCCTGAACTATACCTCCAGAAACGATGTTCAGATTTGAGAGTTTTCCTATGCTGCCTATAAACAGGGTATTTTCTATCCAAACTGAGCCGTCGCTTAAGATTTTCTGTCCGATTTTCTCCACGTTAAGTGTCATATCTCTCAGGAGGATTACACAGTTTTTTATTGTAATGCTCCCGAATATAGTTATTTCCTTGCCGATGATTTCTGTGGCCATTTCGTTGCCGGGTTCCGAAATTACGACAGAGCCGGTATATTTAATTTTAATTGCTTTTGCGGGGAATATTTTTCGGAGCATATTGACATCGGCAAGGATTTTCTTAATGCCGGGGGTCTTCTTCCCGCCAGACAGCAGGGCCTTAAACGCAATAATAAAAAGAGCCCAAAGATTACCGTACATTCTTCGCCATATCCTCCTAAGTTAACCTCATCTCCTGAATTGTACTACAAAATCACAAAAATGACAACCATTGCCCTAAATCCATCATCAAATTAAGCCTCAGCCTCAGTCTTAGGTTTTTTTTAGGGGATTCTTACGAGGGGGTTCAGAGGTTACTTCCATTTGCGAGGGGGTTTTCATAGCAGCCCTGACGCCCTAAAAAACCAAAGTTCTGCCTATGAAATACGTACCTCACTGAATTCCATCATAAAGCAGGATACTATCGTAGAGCAGAGCGATGGCCTTTTTCGCAGTTTCAAACCGAATTCTATCGCGGCTGCCGTCAAAGCGGCATTCTATGACAGCCTCAATCGGGACAGGGCCTTTGAGCGATATATAGACAAGTCCTACGGGTTTCTCGGGCGTGCCTCCGGTTGGCCCTGCTATCCCGGTTACCGCAAGTCCGATGTCAGAGCCTGCTGCTTCCCTTATCCCAAGTGACATTTCAAGGGCTGTTTGGCGGCTCACGGCTCCATACGCGGCAAGCGTCTCAGGAGATACGCCTAAGAATAATTTTTTAATCGCGTTGCTATAAGTTACCACCCCGCCGCAAAACACCGAAGAGCTTCCCGGCACTGACGTAATAAACCCCGCAATCATACCGCCCGTACATGATTCGGCTGCCGCTATGAGTAGCCTCTTCGCTTTGGCCGCAACGACCACACGCCGTGTAAGGGCGCAGAGTTCTTCAATTTCCCTCTTATCTATGTCTGACAGCATTGCAACATGGGCGATTATATGGTTTTATAGCCGGGGCAACCTTCAAACCCCTTGCAGCCGCCTTTTCTCAGCTTGCAGTCTTTGTTGATACATACGGCCTTTTCCTCTTTGAGCTGGCGCCTCGTGTGTTTTCCAAGCTGCCCGCTTGCGTCTTTTTTAGCCGTGTTCATCCGTTATTATAACATTCCGCCTCAAGCAGGGAACAGATATGCTCCATGTCTTGCGGAGGACGGCTATTAAATTCAAGATACTGCCCCGTAAACGGGTGGATAAATCCAATGGCGGCGGCATGGAGCATCTGGCGCGGGACGGCAACCTTACCGCGCGTTATAAGTGCCTTCAGGCCATAGGTCCTGTCCCCAAGAACGGGGTGTCCGACGGCCGAGAAATGCACCCGTATCTGGTGTGTCCTGCCGGTAGCGAGTACCGCCTCCACAAGCGACGCCCCGTTGAATGTCTTCAGTGTCTGCCACCTCGTAATAGCAGGTTTGTGCCGGTTTGACACAGTGGACATCTTCTTTCTGTCAGATTTAGACCGCCCTATTGGCAGCGTTATCTCTCCCTGGGGCGCCTTCATCGAGCCATAAATCAGTGCAAGGTATCTTCTTTTTATTGTCCTGTTCTTAAACTGTTCGACAAGGTTGTAGTAAGACATGTCATCGAGGGCTATGACAACAAGGCCGGAGGTGTCTTTGTCTATTCGATGGACAACGCCGGGGCGCAGGGGGCCGCCGACTGAGGCCAGGGCAGGCGTTCTCCATTTAACGGCATTCATCAGCGTACCGTCACGGTGTCCCGCGCCAGGATACATGGACATCCCTGGGGGTTTGTCAACGACTATAAGGTGTTTGTCCTCGTATGGTACGTCGATTTTTATCGCCTGAGGAATGAGTTCGCAGTCTTCCGGCGGCTCCCAATCCAGCACGGCCATATCGCCCTGGCGTATCTTATAGCCTTGCCTGACTGGCTGGCCGTTTAACAGGACGCGGGCGTCTTTAATGAGTTTATTTATTTGCGAGCGGGTAAGCAGGGTCTTAAATGCCAGATACACATCAAGCCGCTGTCCCTTTTCGGCTTCGGTTACAAGAAACTCAGCGGCCATAGCGGTGGCTTTTACTGCAACAATAATAGTTCTTTAAGACGGCGCAGTGCCTCGATAGCCGCCCCAACGCGCCTGAAAAGTTTGTGGACTATTTCATTGTGGCTTATCCTGTTTAGCAGCGATATAAGTTTTATCTTCGTGGTGATAACGTAGTCTTCATCTTTGGCCATATTGCAAAAGACTGCCATCGCATGGGGTCCTAATTTGAGAAACGAGTCCATAAAGTCTTTATCCTTCAATGACATGGCCTCGATGGCCCGCATACAGTCGACGGTGATGTTATTTTTCAGGAGTATCCTAAGGCCCTCGCGCATCTGGGGGGGTAAATCGTCAGCCGGGACATCATCCGCGGGGTTATCAGGCATATCCTGCAACAGGGGTTTATCCGGCATCACGGTGACTGATATGCTCTCCCCGGGCAGCTCCCGTTTCAGAGGTTCAGGCGTTTCAGATTTTTCTACCGATCTTGCCGCCTGTTCCTGAACAGCCTTCCCTTTTTTCTTTTTAGTTGTACGTTTTTCGAGGCGCGAGCGGCCGCCTTCCATCAGGTTCTTTATTTTATGTGACAACGCGATGCAACCTCCTTGCCGAACTTAGAGAAGTTCTCGGAAGCCAGCTGTCCTCTGGGAAAGTCAAAAACAGGGATTCCAGCTATTTGTGCCTGATTAATAGATTCTCTTTCATATATCTTCGTCTTAAAGATTCTGTTTTTGTACTCCGAGAGTTTATTGTCAATGACCTCGTTGGTCAGGCGGGCTGATTTTTTCACTCTGGACAGTACGATATGCCAACGGTTGTCGAGTTCGCCCTCTCTGACGTCTTTCAACTTGATGATAAAATCGGCAAGCCCATCAATCGAGCGGGACGACGGTTCACAGGGGATAAAACAATGATCAGCCACCATGAGGGTGTTTTCAACCAGAGGGCCTAACGACGGAGGGCAGTCAATTATCACCAAATCGTATGTCTTGTTCCTGTTTATACTTTCCATTGCTTTAGAAAGACGGCGTTCCCGTTTAAATGAATTATACAATGTCTCGTTTACGAGGCTGAGCCTGATATTAGACGGGGCAACGTCAAGTCCCTCTATGGGCGAATTGGCGATTATGGAGGCAATTTCGGCCTGATTTGCAAGGACATCGGCGATAGAACGGTCATTATAGCCCACGTCTATGCCAAGCCCCGGGGCTACATGACCTTGCGGGTCCATGTCAATTATAAGAGTTCTTACCTTCTTCTTAGCAAAATAGGCTCCCATATTAATACAAATCGAGGTCTTTCCCGTACCCCCCTTATGGTTAGCCAGACAAACAGTTACCACGAAATCCTCCTTTCCATTCCACTGTATAATTTAACAAATATATACAAAAAGTGTCAACTGACGTGGCGAGATAGATTAAAAGACCTGACTTTGAGTGGAACGAATAGTCATACTGAAAACTTCGTCACATTACTATCAGAGGTTAATAATCAACCCAAAACCTTAGTTACAATATTTACCAGCTGCTCCGGTTTGAATGGCTTTATAATCCAACCTGTGGCCCCTGCCAATTTCCCCTCCTGCCTCCTGGATATATGAGCCTCTGTGGTCAGCATAATAATCGGGACAAAACGGTAGTCACGCAATTGCCGTGCCTCTTTAATGAATTCAAGGCCGTTCATATTCGGCATATTCACGTCAACGAACATCATCTCAGGCTTTGCGTCCTTCAATTTGTTCAGGGCGTCACTTCCGTCGACAGCCTCCACGACCTCGTGACCGGCATTCCTCAGCGTCATACCGACAAGCTGCCTTACACTAACTGAGTCGTCAACTATCAGAATAACTCTCTTCATCGTTATGATATATTCTACATTAAAACGAACAAAAAGTTTAAACTATTTATTGGTTGAATATACCCGGCGGGAACTGAGCTACAACGAAATCATTCTGCTTAGGGCTTCCCATGCCTGTTCCCTTATTTCGCTGCTTACTTTCACTACGTGTTTCATTTCTTTCAGTGCGATATATACAGATTCGAGAGTGGTTTTTTTCATATTGGGACAAACCATGTCTTTTCTAAGGGGATAAAACGTCTTGCCCGGGTTTTCCTTTCTAAGCCTGTGGAGAAGTCCAATCTCCGTACCCACGATAAATTCCGCAGCTGACGAGCCGGCCGCAAATCTCAACATTCCCGATGTGCTTGCCACATTGTCTGCCATTTCCAGGACATCGAGCCTGCACTCGGGATGTGCCATAAAAACTGCATTGGGATAAGCCTTCCTTGCCTTTTCGACGTCCAAAGGCCTCACCTTGTCGTGTACATGGCAGTAGCCGTCCCATGCGATTACCTCTTTTTTCGTGTTCTTAGCCGCCCATGCAGACAAATTCTTATCCGGCACACAGATTACACGCTCACCGGGCAGGGATTCGATAACCTCTGCGACGTTTGCCGACGTACAGCAGATATCGCTTTCAGCCTTTACCTCCGCAGTCGTATTGACATAGGCCACGACAGGGACGCCGGGATAGTCTCTTTTTATATCGCGAAGCGTATATTCAACGGGATATACATACTTAGGCGGGTCTTTATATCCGGGAAATGTCCAATAAGACTCCCTTTGCGTACCGGTGCTAATCATATCGGCCATCGGGCAGAAGGCGTCAGAGGCCGTCAGGAGCACCACCTTGTCAGGGGAGAGGATTGAGGCGCTTTCGGCCATAAAGTTAACGCCGCAAAAGACGATTACATCACAGTCTGTTTCAGCGGCCTTCCTTGACAGCTCAAGGGAGTCGCCTGTGAGGTCGGCAATGTCCTGGACTTCGTTGCGCTGGTAGTTGTGGGCGATGATGAGTGCGTTTCTCTGCTCTTTTAGTATTAGTATCTTTTCATTCAGGTCATTCGGGGATTCGTTCATGGGCTGTCCTAAAATCTGCCTGAGAGAGGCCGTTCAGCGAGCCTGGGGGTATTCGTATATAGCACCGTGCCGTCGGGCATGGCTACCCTGAAAATATGCGAGTCCATGTGTTGGCTTGCGGCTTGATTATTATATACGCTGGGGTAGTAGGTGCCGCCATTATAAGTGCTTAGCACCTTAGCCACATATTCCCTGGTCTCTGCGTATGGCGGGATTGCCCCGTAACGGTCAACCGCATTCGGGCCGGCATTATATCCGGCGAGGGCTAAGGAGACGTTACCGTTGAATTTAGCCAATAAGTATTTCAAATATCTGGCGCCGCCGTCTATATTTTCAGCCGGGTCATATGGGTTGCTGACAGAGAGCAGACTTGCCGTGCCGGGCATCAGCTGCATCAGCCCCATAGCCCCTTTCGGAGACAGGGCGTCGCTGTTCCAGTTCGACTCGGCCTTTATTACTGCCTTTAAGAGGCTTGGGTCGATATTATGTTCTGCCGCCTTCTCGTGCACGATTTCCTCATAGCCCTTGTAGTTTGAGGCTTGTTTCAGGCCGTTATTCAGGGCCGGGGCCGCCGGGGTCACTTGGGGCTGGACAGCCGCAACTGGTTTTTCGGAGATCGGCGGCTGGACAGGCATTTTCTGCTTAGCCTTGCCTTCGGTTGAATCCGATTTCGCCGGTGGCTTAGTGCCCACATGTTCTGTCTTTTTCGGAGCGGATTTCATTAACCTCACGTATTTAGGATTCTTAGGCACATCCGTATAGTACACAACCCCATTGGCGTCAATAAATTTATATATATCGGCGTCTGCCACTGCACAAACGGCAGCGCATATCACGGCTGACAGGACAGCTATAATATCTTTCTTTAACGTTGTATTAAAAAACATATTCCGCGGCACAACCTCTGCCGTAAAGTTAGTCTGCCGTCAAATAAGGCCGCCGAAAAACATGGCCTGATAGAGGCGCAACCCCACTTTATAGCTTTCCATACTAAGCTTTCAATCTGCCGGAACCACGGTGCCGGAACTCCGGCCAGTCAACCCGCCAGATTACCAGACGGCAAACGCCGTCTCCCTAATGTATCTGTCGGTATAAACCGGCAATATGTTTAGCGGCAAGTGCCTTATTTCTTATGCCTTTTTAATAAAGAACGATATTACGTTTCCGTTTTCTTTCGTGTCGAGAAGTTCATGGCCTAATCTGCTCAAAAGGGCAGGGATATCTGACTTTGAACCGGCGTCCGTCGATTGCACCTCAAGTATCTTTCCTGACGCCAGACCATCGATGGCCTTTTTTGTCTTTAACACGGGCATCGGGCAATTCAATCCCTTAGTATCGAGTATCTCATCGGGTTTAATATCTGCCATTACAACCTCCTATAATTCATTGGCCGCCGGCCATATTTTTACAGCCGCTGCCTGCGTTTTTACAGCCGCTGCCTGCGGCTGCTGTCTCTTTGGTTTATCAAACCATCAGCATTGTACTGCAATATCTTTAAGAATGTCAACATCGTCTCCCTAAAATGTGTAATAGCAAAATAGAAATGTCCTATTCCGGCAAAATAGAAATGTCATTGCAACGCCGGATTGAGTTATGGTATCATCTATCGTTGAACCGAAATAATAATAATGTGGAGGCGCGTTGTGCCGGAGAATTCTGAAGGGGCTTTTTATTCCAGCAGTGTAACGATACGAGGATTATGAGCGCGGTGAGCACAACTGAAATCTATGCTATTATTGGTGCCGCAGCGGGATTAATAGTATTTATTATAGCGTATTGGCACTATCGTTCAAAAAAAAACAAAGAAAGAGAGGCAATTATCCATAACATAGAAGGCGCTGAAAAGATTCGGGAAACTAATCCGGCGGAGGCTCTGGATATATATAAAGAAGCATTAGACGCCATGTCTCAGGAAAAGTATCCCCGATTATACGCGCGAATAAAACATGACGAAGGGGTTTGTTATTATGCATTATCTTTCGTAAATAACAAGGAAGATAATCTGAAACGTGCGATAACCGCGTACGAAGAGGCTCTGAAAATCAGAACCATCGAGGAATTTCCCGTCGATTACGCCACTACGCAGAACAATCTTGGGAATGCTTATTCCATTCTCTCGCAAGTACGCGATAAAGAAGAGATCTTACGCCTTGCTATTAAGGCGTACCTTGAGGCCCTTATAATCAGAACCTCTGACAAATTTCCCGCCGATTACGCCAGAACGCAAAATAGTCTTGGGATTGCCTATCAAAGCCTGTCCGAGGTACGGGATAAAGAGGATAAATTAACCCTTGCCATCAGGGCATACGAGGAGGCCCTTGTTATCAGAACCGAAGACGAATCTCCTGCCGATTATGCAACAACTCAGAATAATCTTGGGAATGCCTATGTCGGTCTGTCACAGGTACGGGATAAAGAGGCAAATTTAGACCTTGCTATCGAGGCTTACAATGAGGCACTGAAAATCAGAACCGTTGACAGATTCCCCGTCGATTACGCAAAGACGCAAAATAGTCTTGGAATTGCTTACAGAAACCTGTCACAAGTGCGCGATAAAGAGTATAATTTGAACCTTGCTATCGAGGCTTACAAAGAGGCATTGAAAATCAGAACCATTGACAAATTTCCTGTCGATTACGCGGTAACTCAAAATAATCTTGGCGCCGCTTTCAGAAACCTGTCAAAGGTGCGGGATAAAGAGGCAAATATCGCCAGTGCTATTTCGGCTTACGATGAGGCCCTGAAAATCTGGACTGCGGACAGGTTTCCCGCCGATTATGCGCGTACCCAAAATAATCTTGAAATTGCCCGCAGAAATCTGAACCTGCCATAACCAACAGGAATGTGGGGTGTTCTTTTTTTCAGAAACCGTCAGCGCCCATCGCCGCACCCGTCACCGCACCCATATAAGGAGCATAAAGAATTAATTATCTCTAAAGTTGCAATAGCTGAGAAAATCCAAACAACTAATCCTATAAGGGCGTTAGGGATATATAAAGAAATATCAAACACGCTGCCCACCGCAAATGACCCCAAACTATACGCCCGGATAAAACATGGCGAAGGGGCTTGTTATTTCGCGTTATCGGCAGTCAATAACAAAAAAGACAACCTGAAACATGCGGTAATCGCATATAGGGAAGCGCTTAAAATAAGAATAAAATTGCCGATTGAGTATGCCGATACACGAAACTCCATGGGGCATGTTTACTGCAAACTATCGGAAATACAGGACAAAGAGGCCAATCTGCTCCTTGCTGTCAAGGCCTTCGGAGTGGTTCTTAAGCTCAGAACTGTCGATAAATTCCCTGTCTGTTACGCTGAAACTCAAAATAATCTTGGCATTACTTACAGCAAACTGTCTGCGGTACGGGATAAAGCCGCTAATTTACACCTTGCCGTTGGGGCCTTCAAAGAGGCGCTGAAGATTTGGACGCTCACTGAGTTCCCTGCCAGTTACGCATCTGCTCAGAATAACCTTGGCATTGCTTACAGCAAACTATCTGAGGAAGAGGACAAACAGGCTAATTTACACCTTGCCGTTAAGGCCTTCGAAGAGGCGCTGCGTATCAGAACTGTCGATAAATTTCCGGTACATTTCGCGGCAACTCAGCATAATCTTGGCACTGCTTTCGGCAAACTATCGGAGGAGGAGGATAAGGAGGCCAACTTACGCCTTGCCGTTAAGGCTTACACGGAGGCTCTGAAAATCTGGACAGTCGATAAATTCCCTGCCTTTTACGCGAGGACGCAGTTTAATCTTGGAACCGCCTGTTATGACCTGTCTGAAATATGGGACAATGAGGCCAACTTACGCCTTGCCGTTAGGGCTTACACGGAGGCTCTGAAGCTCTGGACAGTCGATAAGTTCCCTGTCGTTTACGCTAAGACACAGCATAGCCTTGGCGCCGCTTATTATGAACTGTCAGAAGTACGGGATAAAGAGGCTAATTTATACCTTGCTATCGGGGCGTACGTGGAGGCACTGAAAATCAGAACCATCGATAAATTTCCTGTCGATTATGCAGAAACTCAAAATAATCTTGGCATTGCTTACAAAAGCCTGTCGCAGGTACGGGATAAAGAGGCTATTTTACACCTTGCCATTAAGGCTTTCGAACAGGCGCTTATAGTGAGAACCATCGATAAATTTCCCGTCGAATACGCGGCAACTCAGGATAATCTTGGCATTGCTTACAAAAACCTATCACAAGTTTGGGCTAAAGAGGAGAATTTGCACCTTGCTATTAAGGCCTTCGGGCAGGCACTTTCAATCAGAACAGTTGACAGATTTCCAGTCGATCACGCCACAACCCAGAATAATCTTGGCATTGCGTATAAGCATCTATCGGAAGTTCGGGATAAGGAGGCGAATTTAGACCTTGCGATAAAGGCTTACGAGCAGGCACTGAAGATTGTCGGGAAGTCTGAGTACCCTGAATATTATGAAATTGTAACAAAAAACCTGAATAAAGCAAGGGAATTGCTCACGGGGGCGTGAACTAAGTTCCAATCATATAAGCAGAACATAAATTTTGTCATTCCTGCAAAACAGGAATCCAGGAACGTCGTTCAACTGTGGATGATATTTTTCAATAAGTTCCATTATTCATCGGAGTTTACTTTTATTATTACATTGTTCCATGTTTCAATCGACTGGATTCCTGCTTTCGCAGGAATGACAGATTAAAGAACAGGAATTACAGACTAAAGAACAGGAATGACAGACTTTGAAAAATTGTTTATTTATCTGCAACGAGGCATCAGCCGTATGTCAGCTCTGCCGCGCCTATTATGCCGGCGTCTCCGCCCAATGTCGATGGTATTATCTTCGCCTTTGCAAACAACTCCTTAAAGGCAGATGTTGCTGCCGTCTTTATGGCCTTCTCCACGTATATGTCCGCCCCTGTCAGCCCACCCGTCAGGATTATCGCTTCCGGGCCGAATATGTTTATGTAGTTTGCGATGCCTATCCCTAAATAAAATCCTGCGGTTTTGAATATTTCTATTGCAAGGGGGTCTCCTTCTGCCGCATACTTGTAAATGTCAGCAGGCGTTATACTGAAGCCGGCGTTTTTTCTCATCATCGTCTCTCTTTTGAGTTCAATTGCCTCCATGGCTACCGAGATCATTGCCCTTGCCGAGGCATAGGCCTCGAGACATCCCTTTCCCCCGCAGCCACATAGTCTGCCCCCCGGCTCAACGATGACATGCCCAAGTTCGCCCGCTATACTCAGTAGTTTCCGGTTATATACAACACCTCCGCCAATACCCGTGCCAAGTGTCAGCATCACAAATGTGTTCAAATCCTTTCCAGCCCCTGCGACACTTTCACCCAGGGCAGCCACAGACGCGTCGTTTCCCAGATACACCGGTGTGCTAAACCTCTCGTTTAGTAAGCCGACGAAGTCTATTTCTTTCAGAATGGGCAGATTTGGGGCGGTCAATATCTTTCTTCCATCGGTCAGGCCGGCAACCGCCAGCCCTATGCCGTTAATCTTGTCCGAGAACAACCGCTCTATGGCGCCTGTCAGGCTCTCTATAACGTTACCGGTCGATAAAACCGTTATCTTGTTAACAATCGCCCCTTCCCTCGAGACCACGGCCACACGAAGGTTCGTCCCGCCTAAATCCACTCCTATCGAAAATGGCTTACTCATCGTAGTAAGGCCTCCTCAGTATTTCAGTAATATTTACTCCAGACTAATATACAATATTTATTAAGCAATATACACGCCAAAAAAAACTCGACAAATAATAGTTGACAAATTTAGTACACCATTATAAAATAGAATCATGTTAAGACTATCGACCAGATGTCAGTACGGCGTCAGGGCAATGTACGAGATAGCCCGCGGGTATCCGGTAACACCGGTGACCGTAAAAACTATCTCGGAAAAGCAGGACGTGTCTGTGGCATTTCTGGAGCAGATACTTGGAAAGCTCAGGAAGGCCGGCCTGATAAGGAGCGTAAAAGGCCCTGGGGGCGGCTATATGCTTAAAGCGGCTCCGGAGGAGATCTCCATAGAGGAGATATTGCTGGTACTCGAAGGCCCGATATCGATTACCGCGTGTGTTACTCAGGAGGCCAGGTTGGATAAGGCGGGCGGGTGCGTAAAGGCTGACCACTGCGTCATACAACACCTGTGGAAGGCACTGGGAAGACAGATTGAGGATTTTCTCAATACGATAACCCTCAGGGACCTCCTCGACGGGAGGCACTTTAATCCGGTTTTGCAGCATGGGGTTGAGGAGGAGGCGGTGTGCCGCTGAAATTTGTCGAAAATGTGAAGGCCGACGTTACAAGCGACATAGTCTATATGATGTGTCCGATGCACCTTCTCAAACTTGAAGAGCATATGAAGGAACTCTACGCCGGCCAGGTGCTTGAGCTGCTCACTGATTATGACGGCGCCCTGGAGGACATTCCGGCATGGTGTGCCAAGACCGGAAACGACTTTATGGGGATAGATGAAGAGGCAGATTACTATAAAATATACATCAAAAAAGGGGGAACCCAATGAGAGTTAAATACTTTGACCACATAGCGTCAAACCCGCTGCTGCCAGAGGTGCTTGAAGCGATGATGCCGTACTTTAAGGAACAGTATGGCAATCCGATGAGCATGTACGACCTCGGAATGAACGCCAAAGGCGCGATAGACACGGCGAGGGAGCAGGTTGCAAAGCTGATAAACGCAAAACCATCGGAGATAATCTTTACCTCTTCGGGGGCGGAGAGCAATAACTTCGCACTAAAGGGGATGGCACTGGCCAGACAAGACAATGGGAAACATCTGATCATCTCGAAGGCCGAACACCATTCAGTAATGAATACGGCACGTTCGCTCGAAAAGCAGGGTTTTGTAGTCACCTATGTGCCGGTCGATGAGTATGGAATGGTTGACCCTGAGACGGTAAAGAAATCCATAACGAAAGAGACGACGGTGATTTCGATAATTCACGCAAGTTCTGAGGTCGGCACGATTGAGCCGATAAAAGAGATTGCCGCTATTGCTATGGAGCACAAGATATGCTTTCACACGGACGCGGTTGCCACAGCGGGAAACATACCAGTAGATGTAAAGGACCTTGGGGTAGATGCGTTGAGCATGTCTGCCCACCAGTTTTATGGCCCTAAGGGGGCGGCGGCGATGTATCTGAAGACGGGGCAGCGCATTCTTCCTCTCATCTATGGTGGTATTCAGGAGGGAGGGCGGCGCGCGGGTACAGAAAATGTACCGGCGATTGCCGGTATGGGAAAGGCGGCTGAACTGGCAGATGCGGAACTTCCTAAACGTATGGCACATGTAAGGCAATTAAGAGACAGGCTGACAGAGGGGATACTGAAGATAGAAAAGGTCCACGCTACGGGGCATCCGGAGCATAGGCTTCCCGGTCTGGCAAGTTTTGTAGTTGAGTATATAGAGGGCGAGGGGATGCTGCTTCTGCTCCTTGCCAAGGGGATATATGCCGCAAGTGGCTCAGCCTGCACGTCGAAGGCGCTTAAGGCCTCACCGGTATTAATATCTATGGGAGTGCCGGTATCAATGGCGCACGGCTCCATAGTGTTCAGCCTTGGAATAGGGAATACGCAGGAGGACATAGACCTCTGCGTGGAGGAGTTCCCACAGATAGTGAACCGATTAAGGGCGATGTCGCCGTTTGCTAAAGAGGGCTGGGGAGCAATGCCGGCAGAGGGTGACAGCAAGGAGGGTGCATAAATGTATAGCGCGAAATTAATGGATCATTTCACAAATCCAAGAAACGTAGGAGAAATCACGGACGCCGACGGCATGGGCATGGAAGGCAATCCCACATGCGGTGACACAATGAAGCTGTTTATCAAGGTAAAAGACGATGTTATAACTGATGCGAAGTTTCAGACATTCGGCTGCGGGGCTGCCATAGCGGTATCGAGCATGATAACGGAAATGGCAAAAGGCAAGACCCTCACAGAGGCCCTCGCTATAACGAAGGAATCAGTGGCGGACGAGTTAGATGGACTGCCGCCGCAGAAGATGCACTGCTCAAACCTCGGTGCGGACGCTCTGAGAAAGGCCATAGAGGACTATCGCTCAAAACATGTGCAGGGTTGATTTTTCATGGTGAAAGTGTTATAGTATAGGTTCGCCGTCTGAGAGGCATACATAAGCCGGGACATGGCGGCGGAACTGGGAGAGGTGGCCGAGCGGTCGAAGGCAGCCGCCTGCTAAGCGGTTGTGGGGGTAATACTCCACCCAGGGTTCGAATCCCTGCCTCTCCGTATCTAACTGCTTGACAATAAAGGATAATTGCGTCAGCTGATTTGTGTCGGCAACATGCTGGCGATGGTTTAATCCTAATGTACCAAAATTATCATGTAAGATGTTTTGTCATTGAGACGCAATAATGTGCAATAGTCACAACTTAATCGAACAAGTTGCAGTCAAATAGCTCCTTCATAAATAAATATGGTTCTTCTGGTAATGTACCTGCTGAGAAACTGGACTCTCCGATAGTGTAAGGAAATGTGGCCGTCCTGCATGACAAGCTGCAAACAGCCATTACTAAACTTACCTCTTATCATTAAATAAATTCATACCGATGGCAGGGCATCCTTACCGCTTACTATGACGCTCAGCTCACCGCGGTAAACCTTGCGTTCACTCAGTGAAGTCGGTTTTTTCACTTCCGGCCAAAATGACTGGGGGTTGCGGCCTTGAAGCGTTACTGCGCTGGGCGTGGAATCAACCAGATGGAGATCTTCCGACATATCCACATCCGGGACCCTGTAGCAGAGTTCCACCGATATGCCGTTAGGGTCGTTAGTGAATATGGAGTGGATAAAACCATTGTCTATGACTTCCGACACCCAGATGTCGGCTGCATCAAGCCTGTCTTTTAACAACCACAGGACATCCTCAGTCTCTACTTCAAGACATACATGATCGAATGAGGTGCACTCCTCAGCCGGCGAACCTGCCTCTTTCTCTTTACACGCGTTGACGTTTGGCCACTCGAAAAAAGATAGCAAGCAACTTTCAGAAATCTGAAAAAAATATTGTCTGTTGCCACGCTTCGACACACCGCCGGCAAGTTTCAGCTCCAGCAAATCCCGCCAGAAGCGAATCGTTCTGTCCATGTCTGAAGTAACTAGAGCCAAGTGGTTGATGTCTTTATATTTTATCATGTTGACAATACCATAGTCCCCAATTATATATCATTGTGCCGGGATTGTTCCAGTTCGCCAGCGAAATTTGTTGCGGCTCATCGAACTCATTCACTGGGTCTTTGACCATCATTTCAGATTATCATATGAGAGAAGTGTGGCGTGCCTTTTATCCTCATGTGCATTGCCTATGGTAAAATTATAGAGACATTGGTAGTAGTTGTCGTGAAGTCCAGGCAAGTTATTCACCTCTAAGATAAAATTTTTTATAAAAAAGTCCCCTAAAAAATACATGGTGATGGGTTGGCGACGGGTTATTAAGTCTTAATGCAGCTATAACACCTTGATAATTAATGATAATAGTTCTATTACACCCGGGATTTGAATCCCTGCCTCTCCATCTCACCCGAATGCCGGACAAATTGCAAATTTATGTCAGAAAATGTTAGCATTAATGAACGAGCGCAAATTTGGCACCATTGAAAACACATTTGGCACCATTGAAAACACAGTTGGTGCTTTTAAGCACTGTTGGTGCCCTCAAAAATAAAGTTAGCGCCGGCAAGAGAATCTGATACATTGGCAAGGAGGATGCACTGATGGACATTGTAATAACCTTTCCCGGGGGTAAGCGTGTCAATGCAGAATTTGCCCCGGTTGGCGATGCGGCTCCGGTGGTTATAGCCACTGACCAGCCTGTTAAATATGGCGGAGATGGTTCGGCCCCTGAACCTTTTAAATACTTCCTCGCGTCTATTGGCACATGCGCGGGAATATTTGTCCTGAGCTTTTGCCAGAAAAACGCCATCCCAACAGAAGGCATAACCCTTGAACAGAGCCACGAATACACCACCGAAGGGCCTGGGAAATCAAAGCTGGCAAAGATAACCATAGATATAAAGGTTCCTCCGGATTTTCCGGAGAAATACTACGACGCTATCGTAAGGGTTGCCGACCAGTGTGCCGTGAAAAAGGCAATTATGGAGCAGCCGCAGTTCGAGGTAAAGACAGTTGTCGCCCGAAGTTAATAAAGACATAAGGAGTTAAGACGATGGGAGTTTTGGACGCAATAGGCAACACACCGATAGTAAGCCTTGACAAGTTAAACACAAACCCCAAGGTGAAGGTCTTCGCGAAACTCGAAGGGAATAACCCCGGAGGCTCCGTAAAAGACAGAATAGCATACTATATGATAAAAGATGCCGAGGCTGACGGCACACTGACAAAGGACAAGGTAATACTTGAGCCTACAAGCGGCAACACCGGCATAGGGCTGGCGATGGTTGCGGCCGCCAAGGGCTACCTCGTTAAGCTGGTCATGCCGGAGTGCGTGAGTATGGAAAGGCGCAAGACCCTTGAGGCATTTGGCGCAGAGCTTATTCTAAGCCCCGGCAAAGAGGGCACTGACGGGGCAATCAGGCTTGCCCATAAGCTCTATGACGAAAATCGCAAGGACTATTTTATGCCTGACCAGTTCAACAATCCATCCAATATGAAGGCCCACTACGAGGGCACCGGCGTTGAGGTCTATAACCAGACAAAGGGCGAGATAAGCGTATTTATGGCCGGCATGGGCACATCGGGCACACTTATGGGCACAAGCAAGAGGCTCAAGGAATATGACAAGTCAATTCAGATAGTCGGCGTGGAGCCAATTCTGGGGCACAAGATTCAGGGCCTCAAGAACATGGGCGAGTCCATTGTGCCCGGCCTGTTTGACCCGTCTCGTCTGGACGAAAAAATAAACGTAAATGACGACGAGGCATACTCAACCTCAAGGGACTTGGCGACGAAGGAAGGGCTTTTCGTGGGGATGAGCAGCGGTGCGGCCGTGTTTGCAGCCCTGAAAAAGGCAAAGTCAATGAAGGACGGCATTCTCGTGGTAATCCTGCCAGACAGGGGAGACAGATACCTGTCCACGGCGCTCTTTAAGTCGATATGCGCCGATTGCCCGCCATAGAGACGGCGCACATCGATATATTTCCTGCTTGGGCCAGCAGTGGACGTATTTTTTTGAATTGGCAAGTTATTGTCAAAGTTAGCAGGGACATGATGTGGTCCCAAAAGGGGAAGTTTTGTTCTGATGGCTCTACCTGTTGAATTATCCAAATTAATTGAGAAAATTAAGACGAAGACCGCCGTTGTCGGCGTTATCGGGCTTGGATATGTCGGGATTCCGCTTGTCGTGGAGTTTTGCAGGGCGGGGTTTCATTGTATCGGCTTCGATATTGACGAGATACGGGTCAACTCTCTGCAAGCAGGCAAGAGCTATATTAAACACATCGACGAGGCCAGGATTAAGTCATGTCTGCCGCTCCTTACTCCTACTACCGATTTCTCCAAACTCTCCGGCGTGGATTGTATTGTCATATGTGTGCCCACTCCGCTTGGACGCCACCATGAGCCCGATCTGTCCTATGTTCTAAATACGACAACTACAATCGCTCAATATCTCAGCAAAGGGAAACTCGTAGTCCTCGAATCAACCACATATCCCGGCACTACCGACGAGGAGATGAGACCCATTCTCGAGGCCGCAGGGCTAAAGGCCGGCGAGGATTTCTATCTCGCATTCTCCCCTGAACGCGAGGACCCGAACAACAAGGACTATTGCACTTCGACAATACCTAAGGTCGTCGGCGGCTATACGCCTCACTGCCTTGCCGCCGCTCAGGCTCTCTATGACGCAATCGTCGTCAGGACAATCCCCGTGTCCTCTACCAAAGTGGCCGAGGCAACAAAGCTCCTCGAAAATATCTACCGCTCAGTAAACATAGCCCTCGTAAACGAGCTGAAGGTGCTATTCGATAAAATGGGCATCGACGTTTGGGAAGTAATCGAGGCGGCTAAGACTAAACCGTTCGGATATCAGCCGTTTTATCCCGGCCCGGGGCTTGGCGGGCACTGTATCCCCATCGACCCCTTTTATCTTGAATGGAAGGCGCGCGAGTATGAGGTATCGACCAAGTTTATCAACCTCGCCGGGGAGATTAATACCTCCATGCCACAATACGTCATTCAAAAAACCATAGACGCACTCAGCGAAAAGGGCAAGAGCATCAAAGGCGCGCGGGTTCTCATTCTCGGCCTGTCATACAAAAAAGACCTCGACGACACAAGGGAATCCCCATCGCTTAAACTATTCGATATACTGCAAAAAAAAGGCGCCGTTGTCGATTATAACGACCCCTATATCCCTGAAATGCCAAAGACAAGGAAATACTCATTTAAAAAGGCCTCGGTAGCCCTAACCGCTGAAAACCTGAGCAAATACGACTGCGTCCTGATCTCCACCGACCACTCGGCCTATGACCCCGGCTTCATTGCCTCGAACTCCACAATGGTTGTCGATACGAGAAACCTGATTAAGGATTCTCATAAATATAAAGGTAAGATAATCAAGGCATAGATATTGTCATATGCAGGAAGCGCAAATTAAAGAGATTCTCATAGCAAACACTAACGCCGCGCTCAGACCCTTTATCGAGAGGATGGACTTTGAGCCTGCTACACATTGCTGGTGCGGCGGGGTGCTTGAGCATTGGTCGCCTGAGTTTGAGCTATACCTCCAGTGCAGAAGCTGCGGGTGTAAGCCCGTAAGATTCAGGCCTACCGTTGAGAGCCTCGCAAGGTTTTACTCATCCTCATACTGGTACGAATACCAGCAGGTTCACAAGTGTCCTACCGTCGATGAGCGCTTCGAAGGGGATATGCTCGATAGAATCCCGCTCTATATTAACTGGCTCAGGGGGATGCGCCCGCCTCCGTGTAAGGTGCTTGAGATTGGCTGTGGAAATGGTCGTCTGCTTTTTGAGCTGAAACAGGCAGGGTATGACTGCACCGGCGTTGAGATGGACAAAGGTCTTGCTGCCCTTGTGACAAAAAAGACCGGAGTACCTGTTCACCACGGGTCTTTCCCTCCAGACAACGACCCCGTTTATGATTTAATCGTTATTATCGATGTCCTTGAACATGCCCCCGACCAAATCAATTTCGTTAAAAACGTAAAATCGCGGCTGTCTCCTGCAGGCAAGGTCATGGTGCATTGTCCGGTCTTAGATACGCTCGAGGCCTCAGTTCAGTTCAGGCACATGTTTAATCCCCTTTCACACCTGTGGATTCATACCAGCGCTTCGTTTAATAAACTCTGGCTGGACGCCGGTTTTAAGGCCGGCAAGGTTGGGGAGCTATTTAATATGCCTGTCTATGCAATCGGCAAAATTTAATAATAACTGGTCTCGGCGATGTCATTAATTGTCCCATTTCTGTGCCTTTTCTTTACCTTTCTGATATTTTATAAAGGACTTCACACTCATGCCAACTATCTCAACGCGCGCGCCTCTTTTATGGCGGCAACAGTTGTGTGGGGGGGGCTGATTGTGATGTCAACAGAAGTCCTTAGCCTCTTTACGGCTTTGTCGTTCTGGCCTGTCCTTACGTTTTGGGGGATTGCAGCGGCTGGTGCGTGTGTTATATTTCTATTGCTTATCCTGAAGCCTAGGCCAATAGCATATAACACGGCGCTTAAATTAAGCGGCTTTGAGATTTTTCTTATATCGTATATCGCATTTATATTTGCGGCAACCGCGGTAATTGCCTGTCTGAGTGCGCCTAATAATTGGGATTCCATGACATATCATCTGCCCAAGGTGATGCACTGGATTGCCAACCATAATGTTTCCCATTATCCAACCAATATTACATTCCAGTTGTTCAACAGTCCGGGTGCTGAATTTGCCGCGGCTCATTTTTTAATCCTTAGTAACACCGGCAGCGCCGCCAATCTCGTGCAGTGGTTGAGTATGGCGGGAAGCGTCATTGGTGTATCGCTTGTTGCCGAACTCCTCGGTGCTAGCAGAAGGGGGCAGATCTTTGCCTCTGTGCTTACGGCCTCCATTCCGATGGGGATTTTACAGTCCACCAGCACACAAAACGACTATGTGGCCGCCTTTTGGCTGGTTTGTTTTGTCTATTTCACACTGCTATTAAAAGACGCCCCTAAGAAAACAGTTGCATTGGCTTCCGGCGTCTCCCTTGGACTTGCCGTTTTAGTTAAGCCCACTTCATATTTTTTCGCATTTCCATATCTCCTGTGGTGTGTCTTAAAATTAATAAAAACCATTCGCACGAGGGCATGGATACCCGCTTCGATTATAGTTTTGCTTACTCTGTCGCTTAACATCGGGCACTATACCAGAAATATATCTTTATATGGCCACCCCAATGCCTCCAAACGTTTCATAGATATTCAAACGATTAAGGGCCTTCCCTTGCCGTTGATTTTTTCCAATGTGGTAAAAAACATGGCTTTGAACATGAGCACTCCCTCTGACGCCATTAACAAGACCATAGTAAAGGCGTTCAATCAAATCCATAAACTCTTACACATAGACATCGACGACATTCGCTCCACATCACATAGTTTTCCATTTGCTATACCATTTACGCTTAACGAAGACAATACGGGAAATCTTATCCACTTTATTTTGATATTATTATGCGCGGTAGTTCTCATCATGCGGCATAACGAACCGGAGGATTTGACCCGATACGCGGTCTCGATAGCCGCTGGTTTCATCCTGATGTGTTGTTTCCTGAAGTGGCAGCCGTGGTCCAGCCGCTATCACCTGCCGTTGTTTGTGCTATCGACACCGTTTATTGCCGTAATACTCAACTCTGCGAAAAATCAAAAAGTTATCAGCGCGGCCATTGTCCTCGTTCTGTTATCAGCACTACCGTGGGTCCTTCTCAACGAACGCCGCCCGATTATTGGTAAAGATAGCATATTTGTTACTGACCGTATGTCGCAATTGTTTATAAGCCGCCCCGAATTAAAACGGCCATACACCGGTGCGGCCGCGATAATCCAATCAAAGGGATGTACGAATATAGGCCTGTCGCTTCCTGATGACGACGCATGGGAACATCCTTTTTGGGTGCTGCTGAACAGGCATGAAACTAAGGTGCGAACTGAGCATGTTAACGTAAAAAACGAATCAGCCGTCTATTCTGAAACATATCCCTTCAATAACTTCGTCCCATGCGCCGTCATATCGCTAAGGCCGGAGGAGGGTACAGGGTTCATACTAAATAATTCCCGCTACGAAAAAGAATGGGAGGCCGGTCCCGTCATGGTGCTGACCTTACGGCCAACAGCGTCAATTCAGGGCAGCGGTAACACCAATTCGGGCTCGCGCTAAAATACCCCTATTCGATATTCCTGCTTATCAGGCTGTCACGCTCTTGCACGCAGTCTCTGTAGCTGCGCTCAAGCTTTGCAATTTTCTCCCTGTGAATATGCCTCTCGCCCTTGAGAATATTTATCTCCTTTGCATAGGCATTTATCTTTTTCATTGCAGCGCCGATTTTCGTCTCCAGATAGTTTATATCCCTGAGCAGGTCTGACTTCTCTTCATTCAGCTCCGCAATACGGTTCTTATAAACCTGAGCCTCGTATTTTGCTTTATCAGATACTGCCTTCATGTCAACAACATATGACTGTGAGCTGTTTCGTTCTTCGATAAGGTGTTCTATCTCCGCCTGAAGTTCTCTTTTTGAGGGTATTTCGCGGTTGATAGTATCGATTGTCCTTTGGAGGTCCTGTTTTTCTGTGCGCAGATTTGTTATCAGCTCCCTCGAGGATTTAATGTCCCGCTCCAGTGAGGCGTTTATCGAAAGGACATCGGTAAGCTGTTTCTCCATGTTTTGAATGCAGATAAACATCTCCCTGATGGTCTTTCCTACGTCAACTGTGCCGCTTGCGTCTCTTAGCAGCTCAACCCCGCGTATCTCCGGCAGGGTGCTGGTTAATGCCCATGACGCACCTGCGGCCTGATTGGCACCCGTTCTTACCGTACCAGCCTCTTCACCAGGCGGCATTAAAGACATTTCGTGCATTTCGAATTCGCTTATATTGTCCATGGTTACCCCTTTTTATAATAAGATAACTTTGTTGTTTTCTCAACTGTCTTCATAGCGCCAAACAAATTTGTCAGTGCCTTCGAAGTCCATTCTATTTTCTCTATCAGATAGTCCAGCTCGTCGAACTTTTGAGGAACCTCATATTCAATCATCGTTACCTTGTTCTTCAGGGCGGCAATCTCCCCTTTTGTGAAATCTATTCCCAATATCGTATTGCCAAGGGTAGAGATATGGGCACCGAGGTCCTCGGATATCCTGTTGTAAATGGCGACGAGGCCGGCCCTTTCCTCTTCGAGGAAGTCTATTTCGGCCATCAGGCCGCTCTCGTCGGCAATTGGCTTTAAAAGTGAGCGCCTCAGGTCTGCCGCAGTGCCGGAGAGTTTCTTTATCTTCTTGTTCTTATCCAGCAGTTGAATCTCCAGCTCCTTTATCTGCCTTTCCATCTTGTTCTTTTCCACTTCAAGGGCTTCTATTTCGCTGTCGAGGACTTTTTTCTCGGCAAGAAGCCTGTCCCTCCGGACCATTAGCCCCTCCTCATTCTCCTCTATCCTCTCCTCTATCATAGAATTCCTCTCTGCCGATTGATTGAGTTCATTCATCTCTCATGTACCTCGCCTTACACATTGAGGAGGTTTATAAGCTCTGCCTTTGTAAAAGTATCGTCACATTCCACGCCCAGGGCTTCGCACAGTGAGATAAGCTCCGACTTTGACATCCTCTTGAGTTCTGCCGGCGTCGGCATATCAGTTCGTTGTGCCGCCGCCATTTCGGCGGCAGGCTCACCTGATACAGCAGGCTCGTCTATTTCTGTGGCAGGCTCGTCTATTTCTGTGGCAGGCTCGCCTGTTTCAGCAGGTTCCGTTGATTCGGACACGGCCGGTTCGGCATAGTCCGGGGCTTCATAGCGTGAGTAAGAGGACTGCTCCGCCGGGGCGTCAGACGCCGTAACGTCCGCATATTGTTCAACCACTGCCTCGCCGATGCCGTCCATTCTCTCTCTTTGCCACCAGTCTTTCAAGTCGTTGACGGCCTTTGCAAGCGCCTCTCCGGTAAGCTCTATGTTGAAGGTTATATCCTTTGCCGTAATCATCTTTATGGCCTCGAGGGATTTCTGTCTTATTTCGATGCCTTCGTCTGTCAGTGTCCTCATAAGCGGCAGCACGGCGGATGTGTCCTTAATATTAGCAAGCGCCGATACCGCCGCCTTTCTCACTGAGTCATCCTTGTCCTGAAGGCTCTGGACAAGCCCCGGCACTGCCTCGGTGCAGTCCTTCCAGCCCAAAAATGTGACTGCCGTACGTCGCACCTCGGCGTGCTCATCCTTCAGGGCGTCCATCAGATAAGGGATAATCTCATCGTCCTTACCAAGTTTATACAACCCGCGAAGGCTGTTTATGCGTACCTTGTGATTTGCGCCGGAGGACATATCCTTACATAACGCGACGGCCTTTGGGTCTCCTATGTTGATAAGGGAATTAATAACCTCGGCGGTAAGATAGTGATTGTCGTATCTTACGGCCTCAAGCAGCACACCCACCGCCGCCAAGTTGCCCGTCTTGCCTAATTCTGTGGCGGCGAGGATCTTTACGTCCATCTCCATATCAAGCAGGTCGTTGGCTATTTTATTGAATATCGCCTTGTCGCTGTCTGTCTCAAACGTACCGTGTTTCAGCGCCTTTTCAATGGCTGACCTGAGAAGTGCGTCAACCTGGCTCTCTGTCAGTTTCAGCTTCTTTTTTGTGAGTTTGGCCTCTCGTCTGGTATCGGTCTTTTTTGAGCCGTCCTCTCTTTTCGTCTCTTCTATTTCCAGGATGCGGCCTCTGAGCCTCTGTATCTCCTTCTCAAACTCCTTGACATCCTCTATCATCTTTCTGACCTTGTCGGACTCAAGCTGGTCGGTGGAGGCGCCTTCCTTGCCGATTTCAAAGTAAAGGTTCCTGATTTTTCCCTCATATTCAGTGATTTTATCTCTGAGGTCATCCTTTTCAGAGCCGGGAGTTATCGCACTGAGCTTTACCGAGCTGAAATTAATCGCGCCGAAATCGATGCGACTAGTCAGTTCGCCAATCTTCGAAATGCCGCTGTAAAGGAAATCCACGGTCTTACCAGACAAATCCACGGTCGAATCCACAATACCCGGCGCTGCCTTTTTCACGGCGCTGGCCGTTTTATTAAATAAATCCACCGTGTAGTCAAAGGATTTTAGCGCTGCGGCACCGGTTGCGTTAAGTGCTCGTGCCACACTTCCCCAAAGACCTTTTCTTTTTACCTCTTCCTGTTCCATATTTAAATCCTCCTCAGTGCAATATTTTCAGATTATACCCAAAATCAGTTTTACCGAAACAATCAGCAATAAAAACGCGATAACCCGTTTTATAACCTCAGAGTTAACGGACATGGCGAGCTTTGCGCCATAGTATGCGCCAAGTATCGTGCCAATCCCAAGAAACACCGTATAGTCGAGGTCAATGGTCTTTAGTCCCGCAAATATCATCACTCCAAAGAAACTCGTTATCACTATAATAAAATGCGACGTTGCCGCGGCTATATGTATAGGCATTCCTATAAAATTCATCAAAGGCACGTGCATAAGGCCGCCCCCTACCCCCAAAAGCCCTGAGAGTATGCCCACCAGAAAACTCCCGCCAAACCCCACCGCCATATCCGGGCTGTATGTGTGCGTCTCTCCGGCTGCATCATAAACCACGCGCTGACTTGGCTCTGTTTGCGACTTCGAGCAGACCAGATAAAACTCATCCACAAATATCAGACTGTACGTAACAGCCAGTAAAAGAAGGGCAAATATAACCGAAAACACCACCGTATTAAACTGTTGCGAGACTATAGCGCCAATCACCACACCGGGGACTGCCACTACCGAAAACTTAATCCCAAGCCCGTAATCTATCCTCTCCTGAGACATATAGGAAAACGTACCTGAAAGCGCGTTTAAAAAAACCACCGCCGTTGAAGTCCCTATGGCGTGCTGAGGCGTAAACCCGTACATAATCAACAGTATGGGAACGAGTATAAACCCACCCCCGGCACCGACCAGCGTACCAACAAGACCTACAAAAACCCCCGTCAGCACAACGGGAACGACGCCGAAAAACCCCTCTATCATATCGTGCTGAGCGTCTGGCCGCACATACGCGCAGCCGCCCATAAGTACCGCCGCAATGGCTATGAGAAACAGCGGCTGTCTGGAAACGGTTTGTGTCATTGTATCTCGTTCACTATGGTAAGTATTACCTTTTCCACGGCAGTCTTATATTCCTGCGAGAGTTTGACAAGTATGCCGTTTATGCTCCCAGCGTAGTCGTTAATAGGGCTGAGCACCTCGATGAGTTTTTCGTCGGCCTCCTCATCCATAATCAGGCCCTGTAACTGGGTTTCAATATCTGCAAGTGCGGCCTTCGCCGGCTCAAGGTCTGCGTTTAGTTTGGCGTAATGCGCCGTGAATTCCTCTTCTTCCTTTATCGAATTCTCTATGGCCTCTGCCGCGCTCGTAAGCTCCGCCACCTTCCTTTCGTTGCCCTCAACGGCGGCTGCCAGCTTATCCTTTTTCGCCGTAAGGGTTTCTATCTCTGCAAGCAGGTCTTCTTTGCTGTCGGCGGCGGTTAGTTCAGAAATTCTGCTCTGCAGATTATCCCTGAGTGTGGTCAGGGCATCCTTTTTTTGTCTCAGCGTACCGGCATTTGTCCTTATGGGCGGCAGCTCATTCTCAAGGGCATTAAGTTGTCCCTTTGAGCGGTCAATCAGGGCGGTATTTTCCACGATGGAAAGTTCGGCCTCGTTTTGCCTCGCTGTGAGGTTATCTCTTGCGGGAATCTTTGGAAAAAGGTGTTCTCTACGATTTATCAGCAAATCATATTCGGCGTTAAGAGAGCGGAATGTATCTTCCTTTTGCCTTAGCTCATTGTCGAGCCATTCTTTTTCTTTTAATTTTTCGCCATACTCAGGGGTCAGCCTGTTTATCTTCAGTTCAAGCGCCCTGACCCTTTCAGTAAGCGTTTCTATGTCGGCGTTCCTTTGCTGCAGGACTGCTGCCTTCTTCTCGAGATCGAGGATTTGGTCCAGCGCCTTTATGGCGGCGTCTTTTTCTTCTCTAAATTGTTCTATCTGGTTCTTGATTTCCCGCGAACGGTCTTCCATGCCGCTCAAAACCGCGTTCAGCTCTGCGGCCTTTTTCTGTACCCGTTCAAAATATTCTTTTTTGTATTCTATCTCGTGCTGTTTTTTCTGAATATCGGTTTCTAACGAAATTTTATCCTTCTTCAGAACAAGGTTCGTGCCAACCTCGTTAATCAGCCTGACCATGTCCTGCTTTGTATAAGTCGTCTGTTCTTCCGTTAATTTAGTCATCTGGGCGACCTCACAATTTCACCAAGGGCTGCCGTGCCCTTCTCTATATACAGCAGTTCACTTTCAAGCCTGAATTTTGAGGCAAGGTTTATTTCGATATTCTCCATCTCAAGGTCTTTTTTCCTTTTGGATTCAGCGTGTTTAGTCAGATTTATCTTAGCCCCGGCAATCTTTTCGTCATACGCGAGGAGTTCTTTGGCAAGCGCTGGGGCGCTTGCCCTGTTTGCCTCGTTTGCGGCCTTGCGTTCTTTGAGTATTTCTGTCTGCTTATCGAGCTGTCCTTGTAGTTCTCCCGCGTTGAGGCTCAGAGATTTCTCCCGTTGTTCAAGGCTCCCGATAGTCTCTGTTAACGACGCCTTTTGGGCGGTGAGTTCCTTAACTTCCCTGTTCGCCTGCTCAAGGGCTTCAAGCCTTTGCTCCAATTCGCCGACCTCGGTCTCAAGCGCCGCGGTTTGGGGTTCAGCCTCTGCAACAAATGCCTTTAGGGCGTTAATCTCATCTGTGCATTGGGTTATGCCGGTTGTGAGAACGCCAAGCTCTCCAGCGAGCCGCTCCGCCTCTATGAATATCTTCGCCAAGGCCTCGAGCACCGCGACCTCATCGACGAGTGCCTTTCGCTTTGGCTGCATGTCGCTGATTGTCAATGACAGCCGCTCTACCACCGCGGTCTTATCGGCCATGGTCTCTTCATACAGCTTAGTGTTGGCTTCTATCTCCAAGAGGAGCTTATTCAGCTCTCGTTGCTTTGCCCCAAGGGTATTTAAGAGTTTCTCCTGCCTGTTGAATTCATGTTCAACGCCGCCTTCTGTGCCGGCCATCGCCCGTCTTTTTTTCAGCGCGAAGATATGCCCCTGCATCTCCTTCATCTCTTTTTCATGCACTGCCATCTCTACGTTATAGACGCGAATCCGGTCAGAGCCATCGGCAAACTGTTTATTGGCCAGATTAAGGGCGTCAGTTAAATCACTGAGTTCTTTAGACAACCTTGCACGCCTCGTGCGCAGCTCAGTTATCTCTCCCGTGATGACTATGTTATCCGGGGACATGCGCCGGCCATCATTGCGCTCGATGTAATCCAATCTCGACATAGCTAAACACCCCGCATAAAGGTTTCCCATTGCTGCTGAATAATGGAGAGCCGCTCGTCTGCGTCGGTCTTTTCTTTCGCTAACCGGTCATAGGCGGCCTTTAAAATCTGATGCTCACCGGTGAGCTTTTTCATTGACTCGTTAAGTTCGTCCAGTTTACTGGTATCTTTCATGATGTCGTTTATTTTCTTTCGCAGCTCAACGTTTTTCTTCTCGATACGCTGGACATTGTCGTTGAGAATCTTCTTAATCTCATCTGTTGCAGCGCGAGACTGCGCCGTTATGGCCTCTGACACGGCCTTCTTCGCAACAACGGTATCCTCCAGATTCCCTACGGCCAACAGGAGTTTCTCCAGAAACGCGTTCTTTTCGTTTGCCCCAAGGCTCATAGCCCTATTTATCAGTTCGTTCGATAACATAGTTTCAACCTCGTTCAGATTTCATTTATTCTACCTTTGGCGCCTTCGCAGCACCAGCTATCGCGCCGGATATCGGCAGCGGTTCGAATCTGAAAATCATATTATAGATATTCCCAGGGAACATCTTTAATCTGGAGTTGTAGAAATTGGCTATCCTGTTATAGCTGATACGGCTTTCGGCTATCTTTGTCTCGGTGTCCGAGAGTTCCTTCATCAGGGTGTTATATGCCTCTGACGCCTTGAGCGCCGGGTATGCCTCGGCAACAGCCTGAAACTTTGACAACAGTGCCTTGCTGTCAATGGCCGCCTCTGTCTTAACGCCCGAATTCCCCGAACTCATAGACTTTTCCATTGCCTCAAGCTCCAGCGTCTTAACCGCGCTCCTTACCTCCGCCACATGACCAAACAGTGTCTTTTCGTAGCTCATGTAGTTATTGGCGCTGATGATAAGGTTCGGTATAAGGTCTGCCCGCCTTTGCAGCTGCGCCTCTATGTGCGCCCTTTCCATCATTGCCTGATACACGTTAACCGTGAAATAGTTGTAGTAATAGACCGCACCGGAGAGCACCGCAAGGACAAGGGACACAATTGCAACTTTTATCGCCGGGGACTGCCTCGTCCATGACTTCTCTGAGACCCTTTGCAAGAGCCCCTTTCTCCTCAGGCTAACCTCGGGGATATCCCCGAGCAGCCCAAGGTCCTTGGCATATACCTTCTTCAGTATATCGTTTAGCTGGTCATTCTCAGTCATAGCCTTCTGTTATCCTTTTACCGTTATGAACATCGGATGGCCGGAGCGTACTATATCGAGCAGAATTCCCTCCACCGGGTTTGCCTTCTGGGCAACCTTAATGAATGACATCATATCGTTCACCGGTTGATTGTTGACCGCCCTTATGACGTCGCCGCGCGCAACACCAGAAGCCGCAAGCACCCCGCCCGTGTCTGCCACATATACGCCCGTCGTGTAGCCCTGGAGGGCTGACAATAACGGCGATATTTCAGCGCCGAGCCAATCGAATTCCTTAGGCTGTTTTGCCGGAGGCAGCTGCGGAAGCTGCGGTGGATATGGGCCTGTGCGCAGCTTTACGGTCTTTCTCGTTCCACCGCTTAATATGGCTACATCGAACTTAGCGCCGACCTTTTTCCCCGCCATCGTCTTTTTGAAATCGGCAACCGTCATCACGCGCTGCCCGTCAAGCCTCATAATAATATCGCCGCGTTTGATACCGGCGTCTGATGCCGGCGTCCCTGGGAACACCGTGTCAACCAATATACCACCGGCGTGGGCGAGATTAAACTGTTTTGCAACCACCGTATCCACATCGAGCAGCACCGCGCCAAAAAATGGGTCGCCGGCCTGCTGTCCTGCAACGGCAATCGCCCCGGCGGCCACTCCGCCCTGATTACGCGTTGGACAGAGTTGCGGGTGACAGTCTATACACCTGCCCCTGTACTGGTGAGGCGGCTGGAGCAGCTGCCCGTTTGGCATTTTAAATGAATTGCCAATTTGTCTGCCCTGCTTTGACCATGCGGCTATCTGGCCTGCCGCCGCCTGTGCGGGCATGTTATTGAAGTCCACAACGCCTGCCACTAGTGTAGAGGCCAGGTTAACAGGTATCGAAAACGCGATGCCGCTGAATGACCCCGTAGGTGAATATATCGCCGTGTTTATGGCTATTACCTCGCCTCTGGCATTTACCAGCGGGCCGCCGCTGTTACCCTTGTTAATAGGGGTGTCTGTCTGGAACATCCCCTCGAAAACCTTGCCGCCTATGCTTATCGAGCGGTTTCGGCCGCTTATTATGCCTGAGGTTATTGTCTGATCAAATCCAAACGGGCTGCCCATGGCAAGGACGACATCGCCTGATCTAACGGCGTCGGAATCCCCTAAGACCGCGGCGGGAAACGGCCCGTCGCCATCGAGCCTCAGAAGGGCCAAATCAGTGGATTTATCCACGTTTACCACCTTCATTGGATAGTCCCTTGCCCCACCGGCACCATAAACCGTGCCTTTAAAAGACGCGGCACCTTCGATTACGTGAAAGCTGGTCAACACAAACCCCGCAGGCTCTACAATCACGCCCGACCCTACCCTTGTGTAGTTTACAACAGGCACACCGGCGGCTACTAAAGTAGGATTGTTCTGTACCTGTCCGCCGCCTATCGCAGGGGCAGGGTCAAACTGCTGAGGATTGCTGACGACAACGTCTATGCTTATCAGCGCCGGTCTCACGGTCTCGATTATATTGTGGTAGCTGTCCTGTACGGTGTTAACGATAGTCGGCGCGGCTACGGTATTGTAATACTTATCGGGGGCAACCTTGCCGGTGATTTTATTGTTTATCGTTTTTTTAATATCGTCTGTCTCGATCAAATTCTTTACAATGCCGCCTTCTTTGTAGCTCTCGAACAATGTCCAGCCGAGTGTGACGGTCGCAAGGATGACGAGCGTCCATATCCACGGCCTGAAACTCCTGGGGCAGCTCACCTGCGGCTGCTGCGGTGATTGACCCCTTGAATCACTTTGTTTATAATCGTTTCTAGTCTCTGCCATATCGTTCTCCTATCGGTCTCTTTCGCTAGCAGTATCGTCCTGAGGCATCTTCCCGTTGAAATTTTTGACCTTCGCCTTCAATCCAGTGTTTCTTATACCGGCAACCAATGCGACAAAACCACCAAACAGAAGCGCCACCGGCAGCAACGCTAAAAACACATCCACCACATACCACCAGTACGTTACCATCCCCCACAGGCCAAGACACATTGCTATCAAACCAAACACTATACTCAGCATATTTATACTCCTCTAATCAGATTATTTATACTTTTCAATGGGCATCCCATCGTTATATTCTCCATTATCCTGCCTTCTCCTCCTTCTCCAGCGCCTTCTTGAAATACTTCACGGCTTCCTCCCTCTGCCCCTTTGCCTCATAGGCAAGGCCGATGCTCTGGTATGCCTTGATGAAGTTCGGCTTAATGGAGACCGCCTTCTTGTAGGACTCTATGGCGTTTTCGTGGTCGGACATATTGTCATAGACGAGACCGAGCTTGTAGTATGCCTCGGCGTAGGCGGGGTCTATCTTTATCGCCTCGTTAAGTGCCCACTGCGCCTTGGGGTTGTCGTCAACCATGAAATAGGCCGAACCTAAGTGAAAAAAGCTATGGGCGGAGCCTTTATCCAAATGCGTCGCCCTGCCGAGAGACTCTATGGCATCGTTTGGAAGCCCGACTTTCAGATACGTCCTGCCGATTTCATAAAGCGCCTCAGCGTTTACGCTGTCAACGTCCAGCACCTTTTTGAAACTCTTTATCGCCCCTTCGTAATCCCCTTTATCTCTCAGTTTGACGCCTACATCCATGTAAATGCCTTTTGCGTCAGCCGGGTTTAGCTGCAACATCTTATTGTAGCCGTTTACAAGCGAGTCCATAAACATCTTTCCTTTTATCGATACAGTCTTAAAAAAAACCTTTAAGTCTCCTGTATCTAAATTAATCCCCATGCGTTAACCTCCCGTCATAATATCGAATGTCCCAAAATAATCAGCACAATCCACACATAAAACATCAGCTGCTGCGAATGTACCAGCTTCATCTCCCTGTAATACCTATACGGCCACTTAAAGTACATCATAGCGCCCACTATCGAAAGCCATATCGTAACTAAAAATGACATTTGAAGTATGACATTCCTCTCTTCGGCATAATGGCCGTGAAAAAGTGTAATCCACAGTCCCATAAGGTTAAGCAGTATGTGCCACCTCAGATAACTCTGAAAAAACTGCGATATCTCCTTTGAATGGCCTATCAGCTGCGTCGTTATTATCTTAGCCGGATAGTACGCGTTTGCTATGATAAATAAGACTGCCGCTATAGTTCCCGAAAAATCTAACAGTGGCCTCAATTCCAAAACCTCCATTTATCAATCGGATGCGCCCTGACAAACACGCCGTCAAGGCCATCGATTTTATTAAGTATTATCGCCTTCACCTGCTCTATCATCGTATGGGTCTCCATGACGGTAACCGTGCGCGAGACCTCTATGTCGATATCCACGCTGCACTTCTGGCCCATGCAGCGAGACCTTATCGCCCGCACGCCTTCTATCCCTTTTACCCTTTGGCAGATGCTTCTGATGTCCTCCAGTGTGCCATGGTCCATAGATATATCAATCAGGCCGTGTACGCCCTTCATAAACATCTCGACACTTATATGAAACACGAATATCGACACTACCAGAGCCGCAACCGTATCCGAATATATAAATCCCAGTCTGGTACCTATCAAACCCAGGAGCACCGCCACTGACGTGAGGCTGTCGGCCTTACTCTCCGCAGCGTCGGCAAGCATCGCCGGGCTGTTCAGCTGTGTCCCCGCACACGTGTTTGACGTGTACATGAGCCAGCTATAAAATAACGATATAATTGTGGCAACCAGGGCAGCGTTACTTGGAATGGCGTGTGAGCCGTGTCTGAAGCTGTGCAGGGCGTCAAGCAAAATAAGGCTGGCGCATAAGAATATGAACAGGCTTGCCGAGATAGTGCTTATGTATTCCACCTTGCCGTGCCCATAGGGATGCCCCGCGTCTTTTGGTTTGTCAGATATCTTTAGAGCGATGAGTACGAACAGCGACGACACCGTATCGGCTAAGGAATGAACCCCGTCGGCCATCAGTCCTTTACTGCCCGTAAGGCCGCCTACCACGAATTTAAATATAGACATGGTAAAATTCCCTATCGCGCTCATTGGCGGCGACAACTTGCCGCATCTCGTACATTCGGGATACTTCATTTTTCTCCCTTGCCGTTAGCCGTAGTAAACATGTGTGTAACGTCCAGCTTTGCCACCAGAGGCACCATATGCGCCCCCTTGTCAGCCGCATTGAACTCTGCCTTCTTAAAGCCATGCAGCCATGCCGTTATATTATACGGGAATAATCTCAAAAACGTATTGTACTCAGCAACGGCGTCATTATAGTGAAGCCTTGCCAATACCACGCCCTGCTCAGCCTTCCAAATGGTCTCCATAAAGTATATGTACGGCCCCTTGGCCGTCAGGTCTGGCGAGGCCTCGGCAAGCGCCCTGAGTTTGCCTAAGAGCATCGTCATCTCGTCCTGCTTGTTCCTGGTTTCGGCGCTATTTATACCTGCTCTGGTTCTGATTGCGCCGTTTAACTCGATGAGCAGATTAGAGAGCCTTCTCTCTGTTTCCACATATGTATCAACGGCATGGGCGGCCTTCTTATATATATTTTTGCGCTTTTGAAGCTCAATTTCAAGCTGCCCGTGCGATATATGCAAAAAGTGCTCCTCGTCGATTAACCTGTTATACAGGAACATCGCCATCGAGACCTTAAACAAAACCGCCGTCCCAAGGGCATATAACACGTATCTCATTATATTATTATTCGCTTTCATCAATCGCTCTCATATCTGCCAAGCTCGTCGTCATCTATCCATGTGCTGAAGTATTTTCTTGCCTGATTTCCTATCATCATAGTGGTTGCCGCGTTTACAGACACACCAATAGGGATGCCTATTAATGGTATTAACTTATACCACTTAGTTAAGAGCCGGGGGATAGCCTTCTCCGCTATCTCGACGGTTGCCCTTGCCAGACCGGTTTTAATGTAATCTGAGGCAAGCGTATCCACGGTCTTTCTCAACATGCTGGCCGTTACCGCCTTTGCCGCCGCGGCAGACCCAGAAAATCCCACAAGCGCAAGAGCCGCCGCCTTCAGCTCATCCTCATCCATATGCACGTCATAGGCAACCGAAAGGGCATAGCACAGCTCTATCTGCATCCTTAGCACGATGGCAAGGTCAATGGCACCGCCAATCAGCACCGTGCCAACTGTCCCCACAATGGGCAGCGTTCCCGGTATGGAGGTCAGCCCTCCTATGCCTCCCGCTTTTATGGCCGCGTTTTTTATTAACTTGCTGCCAACGGCGTAGGCTACGTACTTGTGCGGCTTTGCGCCCAAGTGTCTTAAATCGTATTCGTTTATCATCTCTTTGACCTCCTGCCTGATAGTAGGCAGGTACGTCCCTGAGACGGTCAGTATCTTATCAAACCAGTCTATATTTTCAAATCTGTCGTTCATGTTTATCTTTTCATCCTATCCATTATGGCATATACGGCTCTACGGCCAGATTAATCCCCACTATACCATCGACGCGTTTCATAAGCGTCTCCTCCACATACCGGCCTATCAGATAGCCGTTGTCAAGGGTCTGGCTGTGGTCAACCTTTATCACTATCTCCACCCATATGCCCTGACCTACTTTCCTTGCATTTATCGAGGATACACGCAGGACCCCGGGGACTAGCCCTGCAAAGTGGGTAATCTGTCTGATGATAGACGGGCTGATGGAGGAGTCCATTATCCCTTTTAACGAATCGTTGAGCATCGAGGCACTGAGCCTTATCAGGTCAAGTGTTTCTATTACGGCAACCAGAGGGTCGGCGAAATAAAACCCAAACCTTGTAAGCAGTATCGCACCCGCCACACAGGCCGAGGAAACGGCGTCTGAGTGATTGTGCTTAGCATTGGCGAGCATGGCAGGGCTTCCACGGCGCTCACCCACACAGTGCAGATATGAAGACAGTTTAGCATTTGCGATAATCGAGACCACCGCCGCCCAGAATGCTATAAACTTAGGCGGGTTTACCATGCCGTGCCAGGCACCCCACACATCCTTTACCGAATGAATAAATAAGAACAGCGTACCGATTATTATCAGCAGGCTTATCAGGAATATTGCAACGAACTCTATCTTACCGTGGCCGTAGTGGTGGTCGTCGTCGGCCGGCTTGCCGGATATCTTCACCCCGACTAATACTACAAGGGAGGTCAGGAAGTCCTTAAATGAATAGATGGAATCGCCAATGACGGCCTTACTGCCGCTGATGATACCGACAACCAGCTTAAACACCGCAAGGAGCAGATTTGAGATGACTGCTATCCCGCTGGCCTTTTTCTCGCAGTTAGAGCACTGCGCGTAGGTCAGATTATCTTGTGACAGTTTGTGCATTGCCCTCTATCCCTGTGGGGCGGAGTTACCCCCCACTTGATTGGCGGTGGTGTTACGGTTAGTACATCGCCCGCGTCCTTTGCGAGCTGTCCGGTGTTTACAGCCGTTTTAGAAATTGAATGGCACTTGTTGCATGGGCCATAGTAGCCGTGGGGCGAGGTGGCGGTAGGAAGTATCATCGGGGCCGCCTCCATCTGCGCTATACCCAGGACATCCGCCGCGGTAACGGTGATGTTCTTTACCGCGCCCGTTCTGTAAACCGTCACAGCGGCCTGTTGCGCGTTGGCAACTGGCTTTGTGGCCGCCCTGAAAGTGGCTAAATCTGTTACCGGCGCGTCGTTGACTGCCTGAATGACATCGCCCGCCAAAATGCCGGAGTTTGCCGCCACAAGCGTTACCTCATCCACTAACACGCCCTTCACGCTTGCCGGAATACCGTTTGCCGCCGCAATGGCAGGCGTCAGGGGGATTGTCTCGAGACCTATCCAGTGGCCTTCCTGAAGCACCATTTCAAGCAGCGGGTTTGCCGCCGGTGCTGTGGCTGTCTTTGCCTGATTAGCCGTGTCCAACTGAGGGGCATAGACGCCTTGTGTGTCAGCCCCGGGCTGAGACTGCGGCGCGGTTGGGTCGTTGAACTTCGCGTACGGGTCTGCCCCGTTAGCCGCGTTGGGGTCGTTGGCCTGGTCTGCCGGGTTATTAGCCTGATTGACCTGATTATTTGGGCCGGCGTTATTTCCTGGCTGCCACGCAACTATCTCCGGTGACTGTGCATTTTGCCGGGCGTTTTTAATCATCCCCTCTTCCCAGCCGTCACGCTTCATGAGCTTGGCCGGATTGAAGATCAGGAGATAGCCCGCCGTGCCGATTATCAGCGCGATTATCAGGTAATTTAATGAACGCCAAAGGTGGTTCATGGCTTAGCCCGCTGCCTCTGTCTCGCTGTCGTCGATGTTTGGCTCCATCAGGCCGTTGAATTTTTCCTTAATCTTAGCAGCTAATTTTTTGGCCATCTCCGGTTCCTGCCTCTGAAATATCTCATAGAACAGGGCGCTTACAAACACCCCTACAAATACTCCCGCTAATATCTTTGACATATCACATACCTCCTTAATATGCGCCGTTGAGCGCTTAGTCTGCCTGACCGCTTTCGTCTTCAGTCTTTTCCCAAGTATCCTCTTCAGCGTTTGCCTCAGTAATGGCCTCGTGCGTGTGAGGCTCTTCGTTTGCCTCTTCCTGCGTATGTAACTCTTCACTCACATGCGGCTCTTCGTGGAACTCCTCCTGAACTTGCGCCTCTTCATGTGTGTGGTGTTCGTCGTAGATGTGCTCCTCTTCGTGCGTATGCGGTTCGTCATGTGTATGCAGCTCTTCGTGTGTATGCGGCTTTTCGTGAATATGCTCTTCTTCCTGTGCGGGCGTTTGTTCCTGCGTACAGGTACACATGCAGCTCGATGGATACAATCTGCTCTGGCGCTCGGCAATGAACTCGTCGTATCTCTTTTCTGTCTCATCGAGAGTGGTCAGTATCTCCCTTACCTTCTCATCTGCAAATATAACCTGTTCCGGGTCGGTCTTTCTCAGAGCCGCTACCCGCGCCCCCAAATCATTAACCAGTCCCCGCTTTTTCTTTTTCAGAAAATGAATATCATACGTGAGAATGACCCCTTTGGCCGAACATCTTGCGGCCTCGGATACCTTGTCAACCATCCCGACGAAATAATCCCCTAAATGCTCCATCCTATACCGGAACCCTGTCTCCATATTCAAAACCTCCAATAACTCGTTCAGTTAAAAATCCCTGATTTCCTGTTCCATTTTTCTTTTCTTTATCTTTTGCGCAATACCCTTAAATACCAAATAACCTATTATAGTTAAGGCCGAACCCGCCGCCATGCTTATAATAATCACCATACTCAGCTGCATGTGGATGGGGCTGCCTATGAAAAACTTCATCGGCACAGGACCGGTATTCTGGTCAATAAATACCGCAAATAGAAAAAGTGCCGCTATCAGCGGTAAAAAAACCTTCTTAGTCAATAATTTGTCCATTTTTTATTTAGACCTGTCTTTCAGCTCATGCCAGTATTCGTCCGGCATGTCCTTACAAAGCAGCAGCGCACCGTTGGCCCCGGCGTAAAGCGGCTCCTCCACACATGTTACCTTGCCGTAGCCCAATTTTTCTGTCATAAAGTCCTCTATCTCCCTTTTCAGGCCAACTATCTGACTCCCGCCGCCGGCAAGTATAACATTCTCCTTTAAGTGCGTCTGAAACTCAGGGTCATATGTTGAGATGAGTTTCCTGATGCCCTCGACAAGCTCCGGGACTATTGCCTTGCACGCCATTCTAAGCTCGGCCGTTACATCGTGCCTTACGGGTTTGCCATTTACGGGAAGCTCTATAAATACGCTGTCGCCGTGCTGGGATACGTTAGAGTTTTCTTCCTTGAATTTCTTAACCATATTTACTGTAAAATTAGCGTTCGTATATTTTTTTGAGAGCAGTTCATAAAATACCTGATCAACATAGTCGCCTGCCTTCATTGTCGTTATCTGGTCGTCCTCTGTGGGCATTGTCCCGTGCATCCTGCACAGGTCAACCGTCCCTGCGCCTATATCTACGATAAAGGCATTGGTCAGCAGCCCAAGCCCATAGGCAACGGCAAACGGCTCAGATACATACATCACATCGTCGAGTATGCCGCGGGCTATCTCGAGCATCGCCTTCTTGTTCTTCCTGCTTGCAAGGGCCGGTGCACCCAAAACGCCTCTTACCAGTACGTTACTGCCTCCGCCAGGGTCGGCCTCCACGGCTATTTCGATAAGACGCTTCAGGAGCGCCCTCGCCGCCTCTATCGCCTTCTTGTACTCCGGGGAATTCTCGTCCCAATCCTGCGCTATTTTGAGCATTCCCTTGTCAAAAGGCCTTATCAATTCTAAAGACATCCTGTTTTTCAGTGCCTCTTCTCCAAATACGATGTCCTTACTCAACATCTTCCTCGCCACAGCGTCTTTCGGATAGCCCACAACGCTTGGCAGGTATGTCCTGACGCCGTTGTCACACGCTATGACGCTTCTTGACGTACCCAAATCTATACCTACATTAATAACCCTCTTACCGACCATTGCCACCGTCTCCTTTTGAGTCAGTTTTATAATCCAATCGGGTTATTATAACACTTCGATATATACTATATTCACATTCAGTTATTATTTTTCCTCCATTTTCATCGAAAGTATGAATTTTTATTCCCCTTCCTTATCATCTGCCATCAAATCGATATTTTCTTTCACTATATTTTTCAGGAACATCAGCCTGTCTTCGGTCAGTTTCTTGCCCTTGACGTGTAAGCCTTCGTTGGTGGCAATTATACCGTGCTTTTCGAGGTAAGACAGCCTATCCTCCAGCTGGGCAAGCCTCGCATCGAGCGCTTGAAGTTTCTCGTTTTCGAGTGACTCAAGTCTCTTGCCGCGGCAGACCGGTAAAACCTTACCAATTGCCTGAGACGCGGCAATAATACCGTCTGAAAACCCGTTTATTGTCCTTTTGAAGGCTGCCCCTACAACCTCCTTTACCGGAGTGAATACAGCGGGGCTGACTACTTTAGCGGCTGGTTCAACGGCGGAGATAGCGGCAGCGCCCCCAATTTTAATATAGCTGAAGACGACAAGGCCGGTATATTCGGCAAACGCATATGAATACTCCCATGATTCGCTAAGCACATCCGCCCCCGCGTCCAGATACTTCTTCCCTATGTCCAGCATATCGACACCCCCTCATCGTTTATCCCGTCTGTACATTTAACCCATAAAAAATATGTTACACCACCGTAACGCCGTTATTAGAGACGTTATTAGAGACGTTATTAGAGACGTTATTAGAGACGTTATTAGAGACGTTATTAGAGACGTTATTAGAGACGTTATTAGAGACGTTATTAAAAAAATAGTGTATCGTCTCAGTCTATCTTATGTCAAGTCTTTTTTTACCTTTTATTTTTCTCACCCCTCTGTAACCAAAGCTATTGATTATCATATAAATATCTACAGCTTGTCTATATGTATAATTAAAATAAAGCCATGGAAGGTGATAGATATTGTCCTGATATTACAACGCGTTCGTTACCTTTTTTATCTCCATGAGTTTTTCAAACGCCTTGCCGGAGTCAATGGCGTTTTTAGCCACTCTCACGGCCTCCTTAATATCATCAATGTGAAGCTCTGAGACCATCAGTCCTGCTGCGGAGTTCATCAGGACAATATCGCGCGCCGCGCCCTGATAAGTGCCATCGAGAACTCTCATCGTGATTGCGGTGTTTTCCTGACTGTCGCCGCCTTTGATAGCATCAATATGTGCACGTTTAAATCCAAAGTCTTCGGGGTAATACTCCATATTCTCAACATGACCGTCTCTAACTCTCGACACATATGTCCTGCCCGTTATAGTTATCTCGTCGAGGCCGTCCTCACCGTGAAATACCATAGCGTCAACCGCGCCGAGGTTACCAAGTACACGTGCCAGCGGTTCTACAAGTTCCCTTGAAAATACGCCCATTATCTGGCGCCGCGCTCCGGCTGGATTGGTCAATGGACCAAGAATATTGAAAATCGTCCTGATTCCCATCTCGCGCCGCACAGGGGCGGCATGTTTCATTGCGGGATGAAACAAGGGCGCAAACATAAATCCAAACCCTGCTTTAAATAAGCAGTTCTCGACCATCCAAGGCGCCAAATCAATCTTCACACCCAACCCCTCAAGCACATCTGCGCTGCCAGAGCGGCTCGATACCGAGCGATTCCCGTGCTTTGCAACCGGCACACCGCAGGCGGCAATAACTATGGCCGCCGTAGTGGAAATATTAAACGTGCCTGAAAGATCGCCGCCAGTCCCGCACGTATCAACAACGCCGTCGGGTGCACCTCCAAAGCGCGCGGCCTTTGCTCTCATCACGCGTGCCGCCGCGGTTATCTCCACAATGGTCTCGCCTTTCATCTTCAATGCCGTCAGAAATGAGGCGATTTGAGCGGGTGTGGCGTCGCCTTCCATTATCTCAGCCATAGCGGCAGACATCTCATCTTCTGAGAGATCGATACGGCGCGTGAGTTTGTCTATGGCTTCTTTTATCATGTCTTATTTTTTTTCGGGCGAGTTATATTCATTTGCAAGGCGCAGGAAATTCTTTAAGATGTCCTTTCCAACCGTCGTCAAAATAGACTCTGGATGAAACTGAACACCCTCGACTAAGAATTTCTTATGGCGCACCCCCATGATTTCCTTTTCAAGCGTCCACGCGGTAACTTCAAACTCCGGCGGCAGCGTCCCCAGCTGAATGACCAGAGAATGATACCTCGTAGCGGTGAAGGGGTTTTCAATCCCGTAATAAATACCCTTTTCGTCGTGGTGGATTTGTGAGGTCTTGCCGTGCATAAGCCTGTCCGCCCTGACTATTTCAGCCCCGAATGCCGCCCCTATGGATTGATGACCGAGGCAGACGCCCAGAATTGGGATAACGCCCGCAAATTGCTTAATAACGTCAACCGATACTCCTGCCTCAACGGGCGTACACGGCCCCGGTGAGACGACAATCGCCTGCGGGGCAAGTGTCCTTATCTCGTCTGTCGTTATGCGGTCATTTCTATAAACTCTTACGTCCTGCCCAAGCTCACCAAAATATTGAACAAGGTTATATGTGAATGAGTCGTAGTTGTCTATCATTAAAAGCATAATTATAAGTTACTCCTGCTTTGGATTATAAAACTGTGTCTTAGCCATTTGCACGGCTCGCATCATACCCTTAGCCTTATTTACGGTCTCATTATATTCACCCTCGGCCGTTGAATCGGCCACAATACCCGCCCCCGCCTGAACATAGACCGTACCGTCTTTGATGACCAGCGTGCGAATGGTTATGCACATGTCCATTGCCCCCGAGAAGCTGAAATACCCGACCGCACCGGCATACGGACCTCTCAGCACTGGTTCAAGTTCGTCGATTATCTCCATTGCCCTCACCTTGGGGGCGCCGGTTACCGTTCCCGCAGGGAAACATGCCCTAAGCACATCGAAGGCATCCAGCCCCGCGGCAAGCGTCCCCTCGACGTTTGATACAAGGTGCATGACGTGGCTATAGCGCTCGACACACATCAGGTCGGTAACCTCCACCGTACCCGGCTGTGCTACTCTGCCGACATCGTTTCTGCCCAAATCAACGAGCATTATGTGCTCAGCCTGTTCCTTGGGGTCGGCCTTGAGTTGTCTTTCCATGTCAAGGTCTTCCTCATCGCTGAGACCTCGGGGTCTGGTGCCTGCAATTGGCCGGAGAATAACTCGGTTCCCCTCAAGCCTGACAAGAATCTCAGGGGATGACCCGACAATAGCGGCTTCGCCAATATCTAAATAAAACATATAGGGCGAAGGGTTTATAACTCTGAGTGCCCTGTATATGTTAAATGGCTCTACGTGTTCCTCAGTCTCAAAGCGCTGCGATATAACTACCTGAAAGACGTCCCCGGCCCTTATGTATTCCTTCGACTTCTCAACAGCGCCAAGAAAATCATGTTTAGTAAAAGAGGATTTATATTGCACATCGGGATACTCATAATTAACATCAAGACTGGGGAGAGTAGCGCTTTTACCAAGCGTCTCTATAATGGAATTTATCTTGGACTTTGCCTTATCATATGCCTCATTGTAATCGACCACAAACCCTCTTTCGTCCATCATACGGGCATTTGCCACCACTTTAATTACCTGCTTGAGATTGTCAAAGATCAACACCGTGTCCATCGTCATAAAAAACATATCTGGAAGGCCAAGCGATGGGTTATCGCCCATTTTATCGCCAATATTGAGCCTCTCGAAAAAGCGCACGTTTTCGTATCCCATGAAGCCTACGAGACCTCCATAAAAACGCGGAAGGCTACTCAATGTCGGGGCATAAAATCGGGTAAGCTCTTTACGCAATTCCCCAATGGGGTCACTGACTGGCCTTGGCTCCGGTCTCACGTTATCTTGGCCTTCGCGCGGAAGAATTTCTGTTACTACCTTATTTCCCCAAGACTTGAAGATACTCAACGGACTTACGCCCAAAAAAGAAAATCTCGCCCATTTCTCCCCACCCATAACGCTCTCTAATAAAAAAGAGTATTTTCCCTTTATCTTATAAAATGCAGACACAGGCGTCTCCGCATCGGCAAGGATTTCCTTATAGACGGGGATGAGGTCAAACATACGCCCGTCCGGGCCGGCTGCCCCGGCCATCTTTTTAAATTCTTCTATATTCGGATAAAACATATTGACAAATATAAACGTCTTCCTATATGATTTCTATCGTATCACGTATCAGCACAACGCTATTATCATACAGCTAAGGCGTTGTAAGATACAAGCGGTATTTTACAAGTGGTATTTTATTAATGTAAGCGGGCGTAGCTCAGTGGTAGAGCACAACCTTGCCAAGGTTGGGGTCGCGAGTTCGAGTCTCGTCGCCCGCTCCAATAAATTATAGGGTTTACAGAGCAGTCTCATGTTAATCGTAAGCTCAGCTGTATAGTTAGCATTTCCTCTGATAGCGTTATCTGGAATGTCCACCTTTACCCTACTCCCCTGCCCCTATATGGAAGGTTGTCAAAAGTGATTGATTATGTCATAATTGAGACATGAGACAGGTAATTGTATATGCAGGGGAAGACGGCTACTGGATAGCTGAATGTCCGTCACTGCCGGGCTGCATCACCCAGGGGAAAACCAAAGAAGAGGTTATCGAAAATATCAGAGAAGCGATTGACCTTTACATTGAGACATTGATTGAAAGAAACTCTGCCGTACCAGAAGATACGCTCGAAGTCCTGCAAGTATGAAACTGCGTAAGCGTTAAGTAAAAATTGCTGTCGTACCAAACTAAAAATCCCTTGACTTTGGGGTAGAATTCATATAGCATACACTATGTGCCGCGGGTGTGCACTTGGGCTGTAAATCTTCAGAGAAGAGGTGGAAAATTGGAAGGTATTATAGCACTCAGAAGTCTGGCAGGCGGCTTCAGACAGAGTAGGATACTTTTTACGGCGAACAATCTGCGCATATTTGATCTCCTTAATAAACCTAAATCGGCAAAGGCAACAGCCGCTAAACTTGGCACTGATTTAAGGGCAACATCCATTTTGTTAGACGCACTGGTATCTATGGGGCTTATTAAAAAGGACGGCTCATTATACGAAAACCTTCCTGTCAGCTCTAAGTACCTGCAATCCGGCCGTCCTGAGTACCAGGGGGACATCATAAGCCACTTCGACACACTGTGGAATAACTGGTCTAGCCTCGATACTGTCGTTAAAACCGGAAAACCAAACCGTACAGCCGCAAACCATGATAGTTTCATCAGGGGAATGCACAACTTATCAGTATTCAAGGCTAAATATATTATAGACGCTATTGGACTGACAGATGTGACAACCGCCATTGATATTGGAGGCGGCCCCGGCACGTATGCGATTGAGCTTGCGAGGCGCGGCGTCGATGTCACACTCTTTGACAGGCCTGACACTATCGCCATAGCTAAGGAATATGCGGGGGGTCTTGCAAATGTTACATTTATGGAAGGCGATTTCTTAGTCGATACAATAGGAAAGGGTTATGACCTGGCCTTTATCAGCCAGGTGTTTCATTCCTATACACCGGCGGAGAATATCAGGCTGATAAAGAAAGTTAAAAAGAGCCTGAATAAAAACGGTAGAATCGCGGTTCAGGAATTCTTCATCGAGGACAACATGTCCGAACCGCTTGAAGGCGCCCTGTTTGCCGTTAATATGCTTGTCAATACAGAGGGCGGGCGATGCTACAGCGTGAATGAGATGCAGTCGTGGCTTAACAAGGCCGGATTGACTTCGGTTACCACAAGCCGGCTCAACGAGGCCGTCATCATAACCGCCAGGGCTGCCGGTTAGGTGAGCGCGGCCTATCGTCAAATCTTAATATTCAGCATGGGCAGCCCCAGTCGCTGCCTCTTGTTTTCGCCTTTGAACAGCTCTGTTTTTCTTAGGGGGACATCTTCTCTGCCGCCCTCATGCTGGGCCTGCTGCTTCGTTGGCAGACTTGAGCCGTGATGAACCGTGTGCTTTCCATACTTTGCGGAAAGCCTGTCAACGGCTTCATATATATTTGCCATTTTCTGAATCTTCGGGATGTCGTCAAATAGTGTATAACGGGAGCCGTCGTCAGGGACAAGGCCGGCAAGGACAACTCCTGTCTGGCGATAGGGCGTGTTTGCCTGATAGACTTTCGTGAATCCTCCTTTCAACGCCCCCATCAGATAATAGGGATAGCTGGTCGGTAGGGTCAGTTTGATTTCGACGCCGTAATTCCTGAAATCCTGACCCCTGACAAATACAATAAGCCGTGTGGCCGCAAGGTTGTATCTCCTTGCCTTGATGCAGGCGTTCTCGAGATTTTTTGACATCTGCGCGAATATAAAAATCTCATCGTCTGATGGGGGAGTAAATGTCTTTGCCTTGCTTATCGATTGGTAACTATTTTTCGCCTCAGTCGTTACGGGGAAAACACTCCTGCCGTTGAGTTCATTCCAGATTGCCTGATATGGTCTGGAAAGGTATTTATTTATAAATATCTCGTCTTTTTCCGCAAACTGCAGCGCAGTGTGTATCCCATGTTTGTTTAAAAACGCGGCCGTGTTTGGGCCTATCCCCCAGATGCTCCCTATGGGAAGAGGTCTCAGGTACAGATGTATATCTCTTCCCGGGATGATGGTACAGCTGTTTGGCTTGTTATGTTTGGAGCCTATCTTTGCTAAGACTTTTGACAGGCTTATGCCGACGGACGCCGTTATGCCTAGTTCCTTTTCTATCGTCTGCCGAATATTTTCCGCTATCATGCCGTATGAGCCATGGAAACTTCTCCTCAGTCCGGTGAGGTCAACAAATGCCTCATCGATGGAATACTCCTCGACCTCAGGCGAGAAACGCCTTAATATCTCAAACATCCGCATCGAGAACAGGCTGTATGTCTCATAATCTGAAGGAAGGATAGCGGCATCCTTACAGAGCCGCCTGACCTCGAAGAGCCTCATACCTCTTTTCACTCCCATTGCCTTCGCCTCATAACTGGCAGCTGCCACAATGCCGCGTTCCTTCCCTGTTATCACCGGCCTTCCCCTGAGTTCGGGATGCACTGCCTGTTCACAGGATGCAAAGAAGGCGTCGGCATCGACATGTAAAATGCCCTGAGGCCATGAGCGTATCGTTAAAGGCTGGTCTTTCATTTTAGCCGTACTTTCTGACAACCGCGGTAACAACGCCCGCTATCTTCAGGTCATTCTTAGGTTTGATAGGCTTATAGTTTGGATTGGCCGGTATTAATGTGACGCTTTCCCCTCTTTTTCTCAAATACTTCATCGTCCACTCTCCATCGACCTCGGCGATAACGATATCCCCGCTTTTCGGGGTCTGTCCTTTGTCAACGATAACCATGTCCCCGGGAAGAATACCAGCCCCTGACATTGAATCCCCCGAAACCTTTAACAGAAACGCGGCCTCACGGTTCTTTATCAGGAAGTCGTCTAAAGAGATGGTGTCCGCAAGTTCCTCTTCGGCGGGGCTTGGAAATCCTGCCTCTACCGTTCCTAATATCTTAACCGGCGACTTTATGGAACCTGGGATCAGCTTTCCCCGCTTGTCCTTGCTGAGTACCCCCATCTTTTCAAGTTTCCCGACGGCCTTATACGCCGCGCTCTTTGAACTCAGATGAAATATCTCTCCCACCTCCGAGAAACTCGGCATACGGCCATTTTTATGAAAGAAGGCAGACATATCGCTTATTCTTGCCCTCAGCTTATCATCTGAACTCTTCATACCTCTATTATAGGCGAACGAACGTTCTATGTCAAGGGGAAAATATGAGATTGAATATCAACGTTGACATTTACATATTTGCCTTATATCTTGTAAAATATAATCAGGGATTGCCTGATAAGGCTGATATTAACTTCTTTAAAGTCAGATGAGGAGGATTAGCCATGATGGAAAAGCTCCTGTGTCCTGAATGCAAGGGAAGTAAGGTCGTCTCAGGCGAAGTGGTATGCAATATGGAATGGCGGGGAAGCGATTTAGAAAGTGAAACCGATGACTGTATCGCCGAACCGAACAAGGAGTGTCCTGTCTGCTACGGCAACGGGTATGTAATGGCCGCCTGAGTATTGTTAACTTCAATGGCTGCCTCTCTGGCATAGTGAGACATCCGGGACAGGGAGGCAGCTGGCATAGCATTTCCGTGTTTAACATATTATGGAACATTTGGGGAAATCTTTAGTTTTCATTGGGATTGCAATTGCCGTTGCGGGTGCCGCGTTGATGTTTTTCAACAAACTCCCGTTTTCAGGAAGACTTCCCGGTGATATAGTTATTCATAAGAAAAACTTCACTTTTTACTTCCCGCTTGCAACAAGCCTGATATTAAGCATAATATTTTCCCTTGTTTTATATCTGTTAAGGCGAAAATGAAGATTGGCAGCTATGAGATTTACCCTGTGGAAGGCGGCAGTTTCAGGCTTGACGGCGGGGCTTTATACGGCATAATTCCCAGGGCGCTATGGGAAAAGACCTCGCCTCCAGACCCATTAAATCGGGTCAGAGTGCAGCTGCGAAGCCTGCTTCTTGCCGGCAACGGCAGAAAAATCCTTATAGATACCGGTATGGGGCAGGACTGGACTGAGAAATCGAGGGAAATTTACAACTATCACAACGCGGTAAATCCGATTGTGGAATCCTTACAGACATATGGGTTCACTGCCGAAGATATTACAGACGTAATCCTGACACACCTTCATTTTGACCATACCGGAGGGGCAGTGGCACATGAAAACGGCTCATACCGTCCTCAGTTTCCACACGCGGCGTATTATATTCAAAGAGAGCAGTTAGAGTGGGCGCTAAGCCCCTCCGGTAAGGACAAAGGCAGTTTTATCAGGAGCACCTTTATGCCTCTTTTGGAGGCAAAAGTCCTGACCTTGCTTGACGGTTATACCCGGATAGACGATGAAGTTGAGCTGCTCACCTTTAACGGCCATACAAAATCTCAACAGCTTGTAAGGATATTCGGCAGCAATATTTCAATCTTTTTTGCAGGCGATCTCTTCCCGTTTGCGTCTCACTTTAAGCCGCCATGTATTATGGCATATGACCTGAATCCCCTGATTACGCTTAACGAAAAGAATGAAATCCTCAGACTGGCTTACGAAGAGGGCTGGATTGTGTTTTTTCAACATGACCCTGAAAACACAGCCGTAACAATCGGGAAAAATGAAAAAGGATTCACAATTAAAGACATAATTAAGATCGTTTGATTTATGTTATGGCCATTCAGATGCTGCGCCAGCCTTTGTCCATAGTGCATTTGCCCTGCGTTAAATGTTATTATAGATGACAATGAAGCGGTATATACTTATAATAATCGTCGCGGCGTTGGCAGTTGTGCTTAGCTCCTGCGGTGGGGACAGCCCTAAGTCTATGTTTGATACTGCACAGCTCGAGGAACTTCAGAACAATCCAAAACACGCAAAAGAACTCTATGAAGAGATACTCACTAAGTATCCAAACACCGGCTATGCTCAAAAATCAAAGGAACGGCTCGGGAAACTCCAATGAAAAGCTACCGCAATGAACTATGGTTTGATACAAAAACACGCCATGCCTATATTAATATCACGCCGGAAATAGAAAACTGCATCAGAGAAAGCGGCGTAAAAGAAGGCATGGTCCTTGTCAACGCCATGCACATCACATCGAGCGTTTTCATCAACGACGACGAGCCGGGCCTCCACGGGGATTTCGATAAGTGGCTTGAGAAGCTCGCCCCTCATGAACCGGTATCCGGATACCTCCATAATGTCGGCGAAGACAACGCCGACGCCCATCTAAAACGCCAGATAATGGGCAGAGAGGCCGTCGTTGCCATAACAGACGGCAAACTTGACCTCGGCCCGTGGGAACAAATCTTCTACGGTGAATTCGACGGCAGACGAAAGAAGCGCGTACTCGTTAAAATCATAGGCGATTAAGATTATGTTAGCCGGCCTCACGGGCAATATCGGCAGCGGCAAAACAACCGTATTATCACTGTTTAAAACACTCGGGGCGCGTGTCACAAGCGCGGATGAGATCGTAAAACGCCTTCTTGAAGAGGATGGCATCAAAAATAAGATCAGGGCAACACTTGGGAGTGGCGTTTTTTATGGAGACGGCAGTCTTGACAAACAAAAAACCGCAGGTGTTGTCTTCAACAACCCGGCACTAAGAAAGGCGCTCGAAGAGATTATCCATCCCGCAGTGATGAGAGAAATCAGGGAGTTCGCGCTGCCAGATGCACTGACAATTGCCGAAATACCCCTTCTTTTTGAAGGCGGCTTCACGAATAAGGTAGATGCGGTAATCACCGTTACCGCGCCAAAAGAGCTTGTCTATGAAAGGCTTGGTAAAAAGGGCGTATTCTCGGATGAGGACATAACTAAAAGACTTGCCTGCCAAATCCCTGACGAACAAAAGACCGCAAACTCCGACTTCGTCATCATAAACGCCGGTGACATGGGCGATACCACAGAGCAGGTGAAAAAAATCTACGGGCTGTTACAATTACGACATCGGCGCAATGTTTAGCGCACACAGAAGCGGCATAGAGATAGTAAAACACGCCCCATCTTTTATATTTCCGAACTCCAGCTTGCCGTTCATGTTCTTCTCTATAATGTTCTTTGACATGTAGAGTCCTATTCCTGTTCCTTTATCGCCTTTTGTGGTCACATATGGCTCGAATATCTTAGGTACTATCTCATCCCTGATGCCGCCTCCGTTGTCGCATATCCAGACTACGGCGTTTTCTGTCTCCTCGGCTATCTTTATAGTTATACGCCCGCGCCCCATTGCCCCCTTTAACCGGCGCTTTCGTTCAATTATGGCGTCTCTTGCATTGTTTACCAGGTTTAATACAGCCTGCTTGAATTCGTTTGGATAGCCCCAGATTGTAGGGTCGCCTTTACATTCTACCGTAGCATCTATGTTGCGCTTTATAAATTGCAGATATATCAGGGCAAGAATGTCCTCAACCGCCTTTTTTACGCTGAAGGCCGTCATCCCCTTTGCGGGTTTAAAGAAATTCCTGAAATCCTCGACCGTCTCAGCCATGTAATTGATGAGTTTCATCGATTCGACAATTACGTTATTAACATATGGGCGGTCTATTTTGTTGTCCTCAAGGTCCTCTTCCATATTTTGAACTATCAGGGCAAGCGTGTTCAGCGGCTGCTTCCACTGGTGTGCTATCGCGCTTATCATCTCCCCCATAGCGGCCATTTTGGACTGCTGTATCAGAAGGCGCTCCTGAACTAATCTCTTCTCTGCCTCCCTGCGAATTTTATGCTCCAGAGAAAGGTTTGACTCCCGCAGCTCGTCCTCCGCCTTAATTCGCCCCTGATAATTCCGGTATGCCTCTATTATATTTCCGCAAGCGGCACAAAAAGGTTGAAGGAATTCGGCAAGTTCCTCGTCATACCCGCCGTCTCTGTTTGCTATGGCGGCAAGCCCCACGAGCTTATCGCCGCTGTATATCGGCATCCCCATGAAAGAGCTCAACTCAGGATGCCCTTGGGTAATCCCCCCCAAACGCGAATCATTGGGCGGGTCAGACGATATTACCGCCTTGCCGGTCTTTATTACAGAGCCAAAAAAAATGTCCATGTCGCGAAACTGAAATCCGTTTTCCATATGCTGCCCATACAGCTTACGGGTTTCCTCGTTCCATGCTGTGTTGGAAACTGCAAAGGTACTTAAATATTCCTTTCCATTGTCATCGGCTAAGACCTCGCCTATGATTCCAACTTCGCTGCCTGTCAGAGATAAGAGCATCGCAAGCAGCTCATCCATCAGTGCACCGGGTTTGGGAGAGAGAATGAACTTCGACTGAATATAGCGTATAGCATCCAGAAGATTATTGGTCTGTAACAGACGCTCACTGGCACGGGCACAGTCTCGTTCAGATTGATATTTTATCAGCGCGTATTGAACTGCACTATACAACCCCTCATCGTCCAGATTTTCTTTTACAAGATAGTCTGAAGCGCCAAGCCTCATCACCCGTACAGCTAAGGCGTCAGTACTGATTGCGGCAAGCACAATAACAGGTATCCTTAAATGCCCTATGCCATCTTGCAGACCTTCTAAGAAATCGGGTACTTCCTCGCCAAAGCAATGATAACTTAACAAAATGCAGCCGCAGGTGAGCGTGTCGCAAAATCTCAGTCCTTCCTCTAACGACCATACCTGCAACGGCTTATAGTTACGGCCTGCCCCTGATAACCTGCCGCATAAACTCACGGTATCAATATCCGGGACATCTCCTATGATAAGGATGTTTAACTCTTCAGTGTCCATGGTTAAGAATCCTGGATGTTTGCCTCGTTACGTCTGCCATCGGCCGGCAATTCAACGGGTCTCCGGGCTTCAACGGGCCTCCGGTTATAAACAGGTTAAAAGGCGGCGGCCGGATTTGAACCGGCGCATAAAGGTTTTGCAGACCTCCCCCTTGCCGCTTGGGTACGCCGCCATGGCTGAATTAAATATAACACAAACCGGTGTTTCTTTTCCATTACAATATATTTATTATGTCTGCCTGAAAAATATTCGCCGGCCAGCCACCATAAAGTAATTGAATACCAGCATACCAACCGGTATCAATATGAGCAACCACTTCAGAGGCTTATCTTCATATCTGAAGACCAGGGTATGACGGCCGGTGTCCCTGATTACTATGGCTTGAAATGCAATGTTGGCCCTGAATACCCACGTCTGCCGCCCATCGACATAGGCCTTCCAGTTGGGATCGTAGTTGTTTGAGACAACGACAGCCGCAGGAACGGCAAGTTCCAGTCTCAGGCTGACTTCATCGGGGCTGTAATTTTCAAGCGTCATTTTATTTCGCTTAAAATCTTCTCCGGCTGTGTCTTTGGACATGGGAGATGGGACATCGGCACCAGAAAAATAAACCGTATCGATTAACTCCGCTCCTTGCGTCTTAACAAGCGTATCATAGATGTCCTTATCTGACTTCAGTGTTTTAATGTGATTTACCATATAATACCTGTCAAACGCGGTCTTAAACCTGCCAATCACTATCGGGGATGAGTAGAGTCTCATTATTTTTCCTGCTATTCCCCGATATTCTTTGACAGAATTCCCCTCATAAATCAACTCAACCAAGCCATTCGTCTCTGAAGATATACCCCTGGCTACGACATATCTTATATTCAGGAAAGAATACGCGTAATGTAATGTGTCTGGCGTGAAGTTTGAAATAAATAAGTTATACCAATAAGTCTCAAAATAATGGAGAAATCCGGGGTCTGAAAGCTGCGGGTTTATTACGACTTTGAAAAACTCCTTGTAATATTTATTAAAAAGCACGCCTCTGCCGTCAGGCGTCTCAAACCCTTGTGACTGGATACCGGGAATTGTTGTGGGATCGAATGATGCAACCCTGAATGGGTTGTGGCCGTTTTCCTGTTTTATACTCTGCAGAACATCTATATCAGGAAAAATTGTTACATATGGCACATGCTCCTCCCCAAAAAAACGAGTGAATCTCACCTGAAAAAACAGGACAGCTCCAATTGTTATAATGAGCAACCCGGCCAACTGCCGCTTATTCTGAGATTTGCCTGAGAGCTTTTCGCAAAACCAGAATATGGCCCATGTCGAAACTACTAAAACAGGGGCAAGAGAAATCCTGTCCACATTCCCGACTTTCCCGGGGCTGAAATAAAATACCGCCGCAATCGCACTAAGGCATAACAGGAAGACAACCGCCGGTTTTTTCGCCAATTCAGGCAAAGACAATGCCTCATTATTTTCGGCCATTAAAATCATAAGCGATATGAAAATTCCGCTTCCAATGTTTAGTATAAGAAATTGAACACCCTGTGTCTCGATTGAATCAACAGTAAATACGGCAACGACCGCGCAGGCCACACCGGCGGCTTCCCCGATGAGAAAGCGCCTGAGCAGTCTCCTGTCTTTGATGACCGCATCTATTGCCAAAAAAGCCGCGATTGTCATTACTATAGGAAAGACTGCGGTTATTTGTCCAAGGTCCATTTTTTCGAACAGCGTTCCCCTGAACAGCACCTTCAACCCTGAGGTAAACACCGCAGATATACATACCACTATAGCCAGAAGCATTAAAGAGCGCCTCAGACGTGCTGATTTATTCGATACGGCAAATGCACCTGCAAGCGGGATTAGTGTCATCGTCTTTAACGAAGACGCGGCAAACCCACTGAAAAGACTCCTCAAAAATCCCTCAAGCGAGGCCGTCTCATACACATATGTCCTTTGCGAAAACGGTATATATTTATAAAGGCTGTAAAGCACCGGCAGACATATTAAGATATATCCAAACCAAACCAGCGATGCCTTTATCAGCATCCTGAGTCTCGTATCTCCACCTTCAGGCGGCAGCAATACTATTACCAATACCTCTAAGATGAAAAAATATGGCAGTGTATGTACGGGATACGAAATCGCTGCAAGCAAGTTTATTACTATCAACTTCAGTATCAACTTTAGTATCGGGACATTCTGATTCTCAGGTGCGTTGCTGAAGTCCCAGCTCCATGCAAAATAAAGCGGAAAGGCATAACTATAGTATCTCACTAACAAGAATGTCCACACCTGCATGTTTAAGGCAAAAAACACCCCGCCAACTACCGCAACCCACCCGGCTGCGTTCAGGTATCCACTGAGAAATCTGTACATCCCATAACCGGCAGCAACCATCGTCGCAATAACCAATCCGCCGTAAACAGCCCACAGCGGGACGGCCTGCGCGGCTATATTCAGGATGTAAAAAGGACTGTGCTGACCAGCAAAAGCCGGCATACCGCCAGGCCAGTTTGGGTACCAGAAATACAGGCCGTATTTGAATAGCAGCTCCCCCATTGGCTTATAACTCTGGAACTCTGCCTCAAACACATCGTGAAGCACTACCGGCGCCAAAGGCCCAAGCGTCAGCTTGTCTATGAAAAACACCGCCGCAAGGATTATAAAAAACAGGGCAGTCCTCTTCCTGTCTCTTAATATATACTCTTCTATGTATTGTTTTAAATCTATGAGTTCTTCCTTTTAATCAGCAGCGCATAACTATATATAAATATCCCCAGAGGTATAAAAATGTGTAAAAGCAGTAATATCTTGTCCTCATATCGTAAAACTACGGAGTTCTGCCCCGGATTTTCTAAAAAAACGGACTGAAAGGCAATGTCTGCCTTGTGTATCTTCTTTTCGATTCCATTTACATATGCCCTCCAGTTGGGGTCGTAGCTGTTTGAGACGACTAATACCGCGGGCGAAGTAACTTCTATATCAAGCCGTATCTCATCGGGGCTATAGTATTTTGCGGTGATTTTATCTTTGGCTGAGAGTTCCCCGTTCAGTGCTATTGGGATATGCACATTGGCCTCTGAATAATAAACCGTATCGAGAAGGCTCTTTCCCATGGATTTTCGAATCGCGGAGGCGATGTCTTCATCTGATTTCATGACAGATGTCTTTTTCACTATATACCATCTGTCGAAAGCGGCATTGTACCTGATAACATTGATTGGCCTTGGAGCATAATTGAGATTCAGCACTTTCTTCCATATCCCATTGTAATCGCCTGTTGTAGTGCCAGCGTAAAATAATTCAAAATTGCCGTTTGGCTTCAATCCCGATATATCGTCAACCGTAACAAAATACCTGATGTTCAAAAACCCCAGCATATAGGAATAAAAAACTGCGCGGTCATTTGGAAAAGATACCTTACTGTTCATCCCTGCCACGAAGGACTCCTGCTCAGGGGACACGAGAATTCCGAAAAAATCACAGTAATATTTATTAATAAGCGCACCGTAGCCATCTGGAGTCTCAAATCCTTTGCTTTGAACCATCGATGTATAATAAGCTATCGATGCTACCCTGAATGGCCGGCGAGGTTCAGATACCTCCTCAGCCCTTAGTTTATCCAAAATAGAAACTTCAGGGAAAAGACTGATATAAGATATGCCCTCCTCCCAATTCAACCGTATAAATCTTACCTGAAAAAAAACGATACTTCCAATCATTATAATCAGCAAGCCGATTAACTGCCCCTTTTTCTGAATAAAAGATTTACTTAAGAGCTTTTTGCAAAACCAGATAAAATCCAACGTCAAAAATACCAAAACAGGCGCCATCGCAACCAAACCCACATTCGAAATTCCTGGGGTGGAATAAAACGCCGCTGCAATCACAGTACAACAAAACAGGAAGACAACGGCTGGGTTCTTCGCCCATTTCGGAAATGAAACCGCCTCTTTATCTCCGGCAGTCAAAATCATAAACGCTATGAAAACTCCGCTTACAATGTTTGCCGAAAAAGTTTGAATACCACGTGTCCTGACTGTCGTAGCAATAAACACGGCAAAGACCGCATAGCCTGCCCCTGCAAACGCCCCGATGAGAAAACGTTTGACGAGCCTCCGGTCTTTTATAACAGTATCGATTGCAATAAACGCTGTCATTGCCATTGCGATAGGAACTATAACGTCTATGTGCATAAGGTCCATTTTCTCAAATATCGTATCCATGTATATAACGCTCACACCCGAAGCAAACACGGCAAATAAGAACAGCACTATGGCAATGACCATTAAACCGCGCCGTACCCGCGCCGATTTACCCATTATGGCAACCGCACCGGCAAGTGGAATGAGGGTCATTGTCTGTAATGAACGTTCCGCAAACAATACATGAATACTCCTCCAAAACCCGGAAAGCAAGGCCAACGCATATTCATACGCTCCGTTGGAAAAAGGCATGTATCTATGCTGATACGTCCTGTTTGAAAAAGGTACATATTTATAGAGGGCATAAAGCACCGGCAGGCATACCATTATATATCCAAGCCACACCAGCGAAGTCTTTATCAGCATCCCGAGCCTTGTATTCTTTCCTTCGGGTGGCAGCAGCGCTATGACTATCACCTCTAAGATAAAAAAATACGGCAGCGTTAACACGGGATAAGAAAGCGCCACAATCAGATTTATTATTATCAGCTTCATTATCCGGCCATTGCTGCCTGCAGAGCCTTTCCCTAAATCCCAGCTCCACGCAAAATAAAGCGGAAAGGCATAACTAAATACATACAGAAAAAATAAGTCCGTCGACACCATTCCCAAGGCAAAAGACACCCCGCCAACTACAGATATCCACCCCGCCACGGTCAAATAGCCACTTAGAAATCTGTACATACCATAACCGGCTACCGACATCGTGACAATGACCATTCCGCAGTAAACTGCCCAGAGAGGCAATAATTGTGAAACCACATTCAGTATGTATAATGGACTGTGCTGCCACGCATACGCCGGTATCCCGCCAAGCCAGCCTGGATACCAAAAAAACAGGCCATGCTTAAATAACATTTCCCCCATCGGCTTGTATCTCGGCATGTCTGTAGCGATAATGTCACGAAACTGCACGGCTGCCAAAGGCCCCATAACCAGCTTGTCTATGAAAAACACCACCGCAACGAATATAAAAAAAAGGGTAGTCCTCTTCCCGTTTTTTAATATATATTCCTCTATGTATTCTTTAAACATTATATCCCCTTTAGGGATTCATACAGATAGTCGATTTCATTTCTGATATCCACGGGGTGGTTGCCGACGAAAAAGCCGCAGTCGTGGGCTATGCCGGCTTGTTTTGAGCTTATTACCTCATAGTCGAAATACTTAATCACGTCGTGTCTGAGGATATTGCCGCCTGTGATTATCCTGAATTCGACCCCTGAGTTTTTCAGGGCGCCGAGGACCGCGTTCCTGTCTGTGTGTGAATCGGGATTTACTATCATCGTAAAACAAAACCATGAGCTTTGCCCTGTTTCCTGCTGAATGATAAAGCGTTTGTCGTCTTTAAAGACACTTATAAAATGGGCGGCGTTGATGCGCCTCGCCCTGAGAAAGGAATCGAGTTTTTTTAACTGAACCTTGCCGACCGCCCCCTGAATTTCCATTGGGCGGACATTGTAACCGGGCAGAATAAACCGGTATGCCTCGTAAAAATCGCTGTCTTTTTTCTCAAAAATCGGGCTTCCCTCCGGCTGCCCGCGGCACCAGCCGTGATTGCGTATTGACCTGCACAGGCAGTCCATTTCAAAGTCGTCAGTGAGAATAAGCCCCCCCTCCATTGTAGATATATGGTGAGAGAAAAATGTGCTGAATGTCCCTACAAGGCCAAAAGTTCCCGTGTAACGGCCATTATAAACCGCCCCCATGGATTCGCAGTTGTCCTCGAAGAGGATAAGATTATGTTTTTTGCATATCTCTGTAATTTTATCGAAGCGGCAAGGATTTCCAAGAATGCTCACCGCCATAATCATCCTTGTCCCGGGCGTTATAGCCGATTCCAATTGTTCCACATCGATATTAAGGGTATTAATGTCAATATCGACAAACCTGAGTTTAAGGCCGTACTGCTGCAGGGGATAAAATGTAGTGGCCCACGAAATACATGGCACTATTACCTCATCCCCCGGCATCAACGGCAGCTCCTTCCGGTAAAACAACGCGGCAATGGCCACCAGATTTGCCGACGACCCGGAGTTCACCATAATGGCATGTTTCCGCCCGAAATATGCGGCAAACTCCGTCTCGAACTCCAGAACGTGCCTCCCCATTGTGAGCATATCGCTTTCCACGACTGCGGCGATTGCGTCTTTTTCCTCCCTGTCAAAAGTGGAAGATGTAAGGGAGAGTTTCACTACGGCCTCCTCTGAGGTTGATAGACTATGATTTTCGAGCCGTCGAAATCGAAACTGAACGGCACATGCAGGTAATCGTTCAGGGCATGTTTAAAGCGGTCTTGTCTTTCCCGCTCTACAAAAAAGACCATAAAACCGCCTCCTCCCGCCCCCAGCAGCTTCCCTCCAACTGCCCCGCTTTTCATGGCGCGCTCATAGAGAGTGTCTATCTCTGAGTTTGATACCTTGTTTGACAGGGTTTTCTTCAGGTGCCATGAAGAGTTCATCAGCTCCCCAAACTCCCGCATATCTCTGCCGTTGTTTACAAGTATATCAAATGCCTCATCCACCATGTCTTTCATCTGTGCGAGGTTCTTTTCGTTTCTTGGAATGTTTTTAATCTTATCTCCGGCCACCTCGGACGCGATCCTTGAAATGCCTGTGTAAATAAGCACGAGGCTGCTTTCGAATTCTACAAGCCTGTCGGGATTTATCACAATAGGTTCTACGACTATTTTGCCGTTTGCCAGGAAATTTATCACATTCAGGCCGCCGTGGGCAGCAAATGTCTGGTCCTGTGAACCAACGTTTTCCCTGATCAGCTCCTGTTCGATATGAATGGCCTCGTGCGTCAAATCCTCCTTAGAGGCAATACGTCCCTGCAGGGCATAAAGACTGTGAATCAGCCCAACGGTGAAGGCGGAACTTGAGCCCATCCCGCTTCTTGCCGGTATGTCGCCGTCGTGATGAATGGAAACTCCATAGTCAACCTTGAAATATCTCAGGGTCTCTCTTACAGACGGGTGTATGATTGTGTTTATGTCGCTGACGTTTTCTATTTTCGAATAGACTATTCTGTGTTTATGGTCAAAAAAAGGCGGCAGCCTTCTCACGCTTAAGTAACAGTATTTATCCACACAGGCGCCGAGCACCTTGCCGCAGTGTTTCAGGTAGTAATCGGGATAGTCGGTACCGCCGCCGAAAAACGAAATCCTATGTGGAGTTCTCGATATTATCATTGCCGCTGCTCCGTAAAGTCAAAAAGGTAATCACCTGCTGAATTATACGCCTCCGGCACACCTATGTCAATAAACCTGCCGCTGAAGATATAACCGCCGATATAACCGCCTTTAGCTAAGAGCGACGGCATGAACTCCCTCTCGAGCGAAATTGCCCCGCCATCTTCCGGAAGTTCGGCGCTGTCAAAAATCCCCCTGTTAAACACATATACGCCCGCGTTGACAAGGCCGTCTCCGCTGTGTGCCGTCTTTTCGTGGAACGAAACAACCCTTCCTTCGGCGTTGACGGCAACAGTGCCGTATCTTTTACAGTCTTTTATCTCTTTGAGGGCGATCGTCATTTCAGAGCCGTTTTTTAAATGAACCGGGACGAAATCATTTAAGTCAACCTCCGCAAACGTGTCACCGTTTAGGACAATGACATCGGGGGTCTTAGTGTATTGTTGGACAGCCTTTATGACAGCACCGCCCGTGCCGAGGAGATTAGTATCTTCACGGGAAAACTGGATCTTAAAGTTATACCTGTGAGTGCCACCATATTCCCCGATTATCTTATCCGCCATGAATCCAACGGCAATAACAACTCTCTTTATGAAGCCCCATCTGTTTAAATACCCAAGCAGGATGTCAAGAAACGGTCTGCCGTTAACAGGGGCCAGGGCCTTAGGCAGATGGTCAATCACCGGCTTCAGGCGTGTGCCAAGCCCGCCGGCCAATATGATTACATCTATGTCCCGCACTTTGGGGATTGCCTCATTAACAGCCTCTGATGACAACGGCTGAGGACTGCCCGCCTATGCCATAGCTTATCGATAAGAACTTATCGCCGCGGCAGGGCAGCGGAGCGCCTGAGAGTTTGATGGAGGCGTATTCCTTTTCCGTTTCATTGAAATTGAGCGTGGCAGGCACAATGGAGTCCCTTACAGAAAGCACCGAGATTATTATCTCGGCAATGTCGCTTGCCGCACCCATGTGCCCGGTATATGGTTTTAAGGCGCAAAGCGCCGTCGTATTATCTCCAACCACGGCAGCAATCGAATTGAGTTCCGAGCGGTCGCCTTTCTTTGTGCCGCTTCCGTGCGGGGATATAAAGGCGAGGTCTGCTACACTTACGCCGGAGTTCCTGAGCACCTCGTTTATACACAGCCCTGTTACGCGCTCAGGGACGCTTACTGCCGGGCCTTCGGCGTGCTCTATGGCGTTTCCAAATCCCAGGATAGTTCCGTATATAGTGGCACCGCGCTTCAGTGCGCTGAGTCTTTCTTCGAGCACTATGGCAGCACCCCCCTCACCGGGGATAAAACCATCCCTCCTTTTATCAAACGGCCTGAAAGAGTTAGCACCTCTTGTGCATCCAGATAACAGGCCAAGCCCCTGCAGCTCGTACATGGGGATTTCGGTAATCCAGTTTCCGCAGCCCACGCTGACCGCCATATCCGCCCTCCCATGTCTTATGCTTCTGGCGGCAAGCTCAAGCGCCTGCCCTCCACACGGAGACAGGCTGGAAAGCGTCGTATTCGGTCCCTTAGAATCCATAAACGCCGACAACGCGCTAAACAGGTTATTCGATATCGACTCAAGCAGAAAAAGCGGATTTACCTTGTTCAACGTCAGAGTATTAAGTTTCACGTAGTCTATGTCTTTCCATTGGCCGTTTGTGGCCTCCTTTGTGGCGGCGTAAAAGAAATCGTATCCTATCTTTGTGAAATCCCCCGTTGCGATGTAAAGAGACCTGCGTCCGGCAGGGATTTCGTTCATGTCGGGAAACCCTATGCCGCTATGTTTTAAGGCGTCCAGCGCAGCGGCAAATCCAAGCGTTGAGCCTCTGTTGAGAAATTTCATCTGACTTGTGAGTTTGTGCGGTATCTCAAACGGCAATACTATGTCTGTTACCTTGCCGAAATACTGCATATCTATGGGGCAGCCTTCCTGTGGATGGCGCCCAATCCCGGATTTGCCGGCCTTTATATTTTCCAAATGTTCTCTGACTCCCGTACCTAAAGAAGTTACAAGCCCCATGCCGGTTATTACTACTTCTCTTTTGTCCATATCTATAGACTCAACTCTCTCATTAAGATTTTAAAAAATCTGCGCTCCTTCTCCACATCCCCAATCTCAGATAACGGTATAATTCCACCGCTGAACTCGGCCACAGCCTTTTTCTTGCCGTTGACCGTGCCGATGCCCTTAAAGGCCGCCTTGTCTTTTTCGAATGCGACGGCCTCTACCTCAAGCTCCACCTGGTCGCCGGGCAGGGCAAAGCCGTAAAACTTACACCTGTCCACAGAGTCCGGTAAAAACCATCCCTTAAAATCAGACGACGCCCCCGTAAGCCAGCCCGCCAGCTGCACCAGCGCCTCTATCATCAGCACTCCGGGCATTACCGGATTCCCCGGAAAATGAAACTCTAAAAAATCCTCCGTCATAGCCACATTCTTTATCCCTCTGATCCTCTCAGACGCCTTCCAGTCCAATATCCTGTCAACCAATAAATATCTCAAGTTCGTTATCTCCCTATGATACTAATATTACCGACGACACGGCGTAATCCGGCGTGTGAGAGATAGAAACAGTCACCCCGGAGGCCTTAAGCCTCTTTAGTAAGCTGCCCGCCCAACCGCTGAGCCGCAATACCGGCAGGCCCGAGGGCATAGAGGAGACCTCTATCTCCCTTAACACCCCTGCGGTTGAAAACCCCGCCCCTATCGCCTTTAAAAACGCCTCCTTAGCGGCAAAACGCCCCGCGAAGTGCACATGAGGATGCCTGTGCCTCAGGCAGTAGCGCTGCTCCTCCTGCGTAAAAATATCTTCGGCGAAGGCCTCATTCCTGTCCATAGCACTTCGCAGCCTGTTTACATTCACTATGTCAATCCCCTGATATAGCCGCACTATGATACCGTCATGCCGCCGTCAACGGGAATTGCCTGTCCCGTTATATAGCTTGAGAGGTCTGAGGCAAGAAACACAGCAAGGGCTGCCACCTCCTCCGGTGCGCCATATCTGCCAAGAGGAATTGAACTGAGTATCAAATCCCCCGCCCTCTTCCTTACCCTTGCGCTCATGTCAGTTACTATCATGCCCGGTAAAATGGCATTGACCAGTATCCCCTTGGGGGCAAGCTCAACGGCACATGCCCTTGTAAATGAGACCACACCGCCCTTTGACGCCGCATAGTTGACCTGCCCGCGCGAACACTTCACTGCCGCAATGCTGGCCACGTTTACTATGCGCCCGCTGTGGTTTGCCATCATCATCCCGGCAGCATATTTAGAGCACAAAAAAGTCCCCCTCAGATTCACGTCCAGCACCTTGTCCCAGTCGGACATCTCCATGGCTGCCAACAGGTTGTCTTTTATTACGCCGGCATTGTTTATCAATATGTCGAGTTTTTTATGTGTCTTTTTTATATAATCGAACATAGCGCCGACCTCGTCTTCTTTGGATACATCGGCCTTAATAATATCTGTGCCGTGACCAATCTCGGATTGCAGTGAAATGGCCGCCTCTGCCGATTTTGCGTAATTAATTATCACTACGGCTCCGGCGCTCCTAAGCTTCAGACAAATCTGCCGCCCTATCCCTCTTGCCCCGCCCGTAACCAGGGCCGTCTTACCGCTTAAATCTATGCGCATCCATTTACCCAAAATCATTTTATGTCAGAGAGACGGGTTTTGTCAAATTATTTATAGCTTTCTGAGCACGGCAAAATACTCTATCTTGTTTGTCGGGGAGTTTGACTCGAATATGATTTCAGCTTTAATGGAGAACCTCTCCATGATCCTAAGGAGATGCTCCTTAAACGTGCTGCAATTCCAGACATGGACATGCTCGTTTCTCTTTTTTACGTTTTTAACTGCGGACAGAAACGCCTCTTTGCTTTGAAAGGTTTCTGGATGTACATGCTGCAGAAATTCGACATAATCGTAGTCAGATGTTTCATTGGTGTCAAAATAGTAGTCGGCAAGCAGATGTTCGAACGGTGTGAGCTGCCTGTCCCTGTCGAATGTGTAGTCCTTATCCGGCACAGAAATCACCATCATCCCGCCACGTTTTATCGAAGCCCACACGTGAATAAACACCCTGATAGGGTTTGCAATATGTTCAAGCACATGGTTCATTATTATAAAGTCGAACTCCATGTTAGTGATTTCACCGATAGATTTCATGTTTATGTCGCCGATGAAATCCGGCTCTACAAACAGCGAAGGGTCCACTTCGCTGAAATGTTTTCTCAATGTGTGCATATCATGTATGTCAAGATATTTTACGCTGCACTTAGTCTTATCCAAAACTGCGGGACAGTGCAGGGCGCCTATTTCAAGTCCGCTGCCGCTTAAAAGCCTGTAGGCTATGTCACGATGTTCCAAAGATAGTCCCATCAATACTCCTCCGCACGTAATCTATCACGCAGGTTGTCAGCATGTCAAGGAAATTGGCTCTAAGCATTGTTTTATTATTGTATTTTTATGATATAATATCGTCAACGACGCGGCAGCAGTAAAATTATTCTGATATCGTGCGCGAGGTCGGGCGTAAGGTCGGGTTTCCCGATATAATCTATATTATTGTGAGGAGTACATAGTGATGAGACTTAAGAAGATGGCAGCAGCGGCATGGGTGGTGGTTGTATTTGCCGTAATTCCGATGTTATGTGCCGCAGAAGAGCCTAAAGCAGAAAGGGCGTGGCCGGTTCAGGTTGACGAGGTTGTTGCAAAGGTCAAAAAAGAGATCAAGGTCATCGACATGGAGGCATTTAAGAAGATTGCCGACAATAAGGGCGACGCCATCATAATCGACGCCAGAGAGCCGGAAGAGTATAGCAGCGGCCGTGTTCCCGGCGCCGTTAATATCCCCCGCGGACTTGCCGAATTCAAGATATGGAAGGCCCTCGCCGGATTCCCGGACAAGACCAATACCGCGCTCAAAATTTATGTCTATTGCAAACTCGGCGGCAGGGCTGTTCTCACCACAAAGGCACTGCAAGACGTAGGCTTTACCAACGTAACCGCCGTGGATATGAAATTAGCCGACTGGGTCAAGGCCAACTATCCTATAGAGAGATAGGTGTATATAGCAAGACGGCACGCAGCGGCGCCGTCTTGCTAATCTTTACGCATCGATAAGGAGGCACTATGAATTGGTACCTGACAGTATTAAAAAAGTACGCAGTGTTTAGCGGCAGGGCGAGAAGGAGAGAATTCTGGACGTTTAGTCTTATCAATTTTCTTATCATAGTGGCATTGGCAGTTGTTGGGGGCATGTTGGATTTCAATTCACTTTTTGGGATCTATGAGCTTGCGGTTCTTATCCCAATGATTGCGGTATCCTGCCGCCGGCTGCATGACATTGGGAAAAGCGGGTGGTTTCAGCTTATCCCTGTGGCCAATTTAATCTTTTTCTTTATGGAAGGTACCAAGGGCGATAATAAATATGGACCTGACCCAAAGGCGGCGGGTGAAATCAAGGCGTCTTAAAGGTATCATGGGAAAGTTATGAAACACAATGTCTTTGAATAAAAAGATAACGCGCAGGACTTTTATGCGGGCGGCAGCCGGCAGCGTCTTAGCCTCCGGTCTTACGGCGGGGACGCTGTCGTGCGGCGCTCAAAACGGTCAAACGGCGTCAGACGGCTTAAAGGCCGCCGACGATGTCAGGAAAATCCCGACACAGTGCCAGGGCTGCGGCGCTAACCGCTGCGGTATTTATGTATATGTGAAAGACGGTCGCGTCTGGAAAGTCGAAGGAAACCCTAAGACATACAACAACGCGGGGACGGTCTGCCCGCGCGGACACGCCTATATCAAAGAACTGTATAACCCGGACAGGATTAAGCAGCCGCTTAAGAGAACGGCGGAAGGCAAATATGAGCCTGTCTCGTGGGAACAGGCATTCAGTGAAATCTCGGCAAAGCTTAATCTTATAATCATGGACAACGGCCCGCAGCCGGTCTTTTGGCTCCAATATCCAATGGCCAATATGCCGCTTGCCTTCAGATTTATGCACGCACTCGGCTCCCCAAACACCGTTACCCACGGCTCGACATGTTTTACCGCCCGCAACGCCGCGTTTAACGCCACATGCGGCGGCCTTCCCGACAATGACCTGAAAAACAGCAGATATATCATTCTCGTTGGCAGAAACCCCGCAGGAGGCGTCAAACTCCAGCAAATCAGGGACATTGCCGACGCAAAGCGCCAGGGTGCACGCCTTGTCGTCCTCGACCCCAGACACAGCGAGACGGCTGCAATTGCCGACGACTGGATTGCCGTCAAGCCGGCAACGGATTTGGCGTTTTTATTGGCTATGCTTAACGTAATCATAGAAGAAGGTCTCTATGACCATCAATTCGTCGGGGAACACACCGTCGGGTTCGATAGTCTCCGGGACTCCATTGTCACATATCCCCCCGAATGGGCAGAAAAGATATGCGACATCCCAAAGGAAACAATATATCGCATTGCAAGAGAATTCGCGTCCCGAAAACCCCGCGCCCTCATTCACAGGGGCTATCACGGCGGCTACGGCTCGGGCTACTATAACAGCTTTCAGACGGCACGCGCGGTAGCCATTTTAAACGCCGTCATCGGAAATTATGAGCAAGTGGGAGGGCTGTTCTTACCGCTTAAACCCACACTTGGCGAACTCGAAAAAGGCGGTCACCCCGCCCCGCCCATCCCCGATATCGAAAAGGCCGACGGCTCAGGCGTTCCGGGCAGATACCCCGCAGGCTCTTACTCCGACGGTATCTCTCACGCCATACCGGAACTGGCCCTCACGGGCAAACTAAAGGCGGGCTTCGTCTGTCACACAAACCCCGTCAGAACCAATCCCAATCCCTCGAGGGTCATAGCCGGATACAAGAAACTTGAGCTTCTTGTTACCATTGACTGCGTGATGAGTGAAACTGCCGCGCTTTCGCATTATGTGCTTCCAGAGTCGTTTTTTCTCGAACGCGATGACCACATCGATACAGTGCATTCAGGGCCGGTTGGCCAGCTCACAATGGTTCAGCAGGTCGTGAAGCCGATGTATGACACAAAACCCTTGCTCGATATAATCACCGGCCTCTCAAAGGGACTTGGGATAGGAAAATATTTTAATTTCACGATGGATGAGTTAAACACCCTGCGCCTGAAACCATTTGGGGTAACCCTCGATGAACTAAAAAAGGAGGGCGTCATAGAGGTCGGCCCGCGCTGGAGTGAAGGTCTTTTAAAACATTTCAAGACCCCGTCGGGCAAAATCGAGCTTTATTCAAGCCAACTTCAGGCATGGGGGCTTGACCCGCTGCCGCTGTGGCAGGCCCCGCTTGTCTCACCAGCGCCATCGGACAAAAACTCATTCAGGCTAATCCACGGCAAGCAGGCCGTTCACACACACGCCATGACCGCCAATAATCCAGACCTGATGCAGTTAAGCAGCCGCTATGATATGATACGCCTCTGGATTAACCGCCAGAGGGCAGAGGCAATTGGCATCGAAGACGGCGATACGGTAGTTGTCAGCTCTGACATAGGAAAAGGTTCAGTAAGAGTTCGCCTTACCGATGGGCTTCATCCATCGGCGGTATGGATGCCAAGCGGCTACGGCATATTCTCAAAATACCTGAAAACCGCCTATGGAAAAGGCATCAACTATAACGATTTCCTGAATACGTACTTCGACCCTGCCGTCGGGCACGCCATGTGTAATGAGATAATCGTAAGGGTGGAAAAGGCATGACAGATAAAAAGCCGAAATGGGCGATGCTCATCGATACTACAAAGTGTGTAGGCTGTCTCGCCTGTGTGGCGGCGTGCCATAATCAGAACGAGCTGCTGGTTCCGGAATTTTTTAATCGCGTCGAGGAGAGGGAGTTCGGGCATTTCCCAAACTATAACAGGAGATTTTTCCCCATGCAGTGCCAGCACTGCGACAGACCCCCGTGCGTCGGCGTCTGCCCCACAGGGGCGTCTTACAAAAGAAGCGACGGCATTGTGGCAATTGACACACAAAGGTGCATCGGATGCAAGTACTGTATCCTCAGCTGCCCGTATAACGCCCGAAGCGTAAACAAAGAACACGGCTATGTCCATAAGTGCAGCTTCTGCACTTCATTAATAGAAAAAAACGAACAGCCTGCGTGTGTAACCACCTGCCCGACCAGAGTAAGGGTCTTTGGGGATTTAAACGACCCAAACAGCGAAATATCGAGGCTCTCCGCCTCAAAAAAAACCGTTCAGATAGGAAAAGACTTGAACACGAACCCTTCGATATATTATATTATAGGTTAGGGTATTGCGAAAAAAATGGAAAACACGTGAAAAAACTTGCATTAACGATTTTAATGATGACATTGGCGGCATGTTCAGCCCGCAGGGACGCCTCTGAGGCTGGGAAAGACCCTTATGCTGGGCTGTGGAATATGCTCGTCCTGTCAACGCCGCCAGAGATAAAAGGTACACAAGAGGCAGCCAGGCCCGATGAAACCCGTAAGGCCGCGTTTAAAGACGCGTCGCACTCAACCGGCAAGGGGAAGATAGCCACAGGCACCGCCTGAAGCTGACAGCGCGTTTCCCGGTTCGGGAAACAGATTGGAAGCAGCAAAAGGACAAACACTGAAAATGATACATTGGACTTACCTGATAACGTTCTACCTGTTTAGCGCCGGAGTAAGCGCCGGGGCTATGATGGTATCGATTGCCGCCGATTTTATAAATCCCGTGAAGTATGGAAAGATTGTGCGGGCAGGGGCATACATCGCCCCGTTTCCAATAATGGCGGGAATGGTTGTTCTGATTTTTGATTTAGAGAGGCCCTTGCTTTTCTGGCTCCTCCTTACGACATTCAAATACAAGTCAATCATGTCGGTTGGGGCGTGGATAATAACCTTCTTTTCTGCCACAAGTATAATATATTTCATTTTAAATCTTCGGAAAGACTATCTGAAATTGAAGCCGGGGACAAGCCGCGCCATAAAGATAATGGGGCTTATTCTTTCCACATGCGTTGCCCTATACACGGGGCTGCTGCTGTCAACGCTGACGGCACGGCCGCTTTGGAACACTCAGGCGTTGCCTGTGCTGCTGTTTATTTCATCGGTAATTGACGGGCTTGCGGCAATTGCCCTTTTATTATGCCTTAGGCCGGACTGCTTCAGCCAGTCACCCCAAACAGATGAAACTATAAATAATAACAATACTTTCATCCATACCGGGGACTTTGTCCTGCTGTTTTCCTTACTAATATGCACGTTAGTTTTTTTAATCGGCATGGGCAGCTCCACCGGGAGCGCCGCAAGCGCCCTGAGTATTATTACATCCGGGAAGTTCAGCGTTTTATTTTGGGTTGGGTTTGTGGCGGCAGGAATAGTTATACCATTAATAGCCGCCTCGTATGAGCTGTGTACGAAAGTAACGACGCACCGGCCCTGGCTTAACTTTATTGCTGCGTCGCTGGCGTTAACAGGCGGATACATTGTGCGCGGCATCATCGTTAATGCCGGCCAGCTGTCAAGGGCGATATTATTTTGAGGGAAAACACAGCGCTTATGGGCGGCGAAAACACAACGGAAGCTCAACAGCTATCTGAGATAAACCGTCTTCGCGAATCGGAAGGGAAATTCAAACTCCTGCTCGATACAACGGGGGATTTTATACTGACGGCGGACGCCAAACACGGAGATATCCGCTACTGCAACGACAAATTCACAGAGCTTCTCGGCATACCGGCGGCCGAGATGCAGGGGATGAACCTTTATATGATTTTCCCCGCCGAACAGAGGGAAAAATGCGCGAAACTTCTGGAAGGCAGCAACGACAAACACATAGTTGACGGTCTGTTCCTCGAGCACAGGAAAGGACATCACATCCCGGTAGAACTCAGGACAAAGACCGTAGAGGTGGATGGAAGGGAAATCCTTTGCGCCATCTTCAGAGACATCACCACGCGTAAGATGCTGGATACGCAATTAAAGAAGAACTGTCAGCTTCAGGCGATAATAAATTCAATCCTGCAGATAGCCCTTAAACCTATTCCGCTAAGGAAGCAGTTTGATTTAATCCTCGAGCTGATTCTCTCATACCATTGGCTTGCATTTCATGCCAAAGGGAGCATCCACATAATCGAGAGCGCAAGACCTGAGATGCTGGTTATGTATGCGCAGAAAAATTTTGAACCCATACAGTTTAAACTCTGTAGCGAGGTACCGTTTGGTAAATGCCTCTGTGGCCTGGCAGCCGCGACACACGAAATAGTCTTTGCAAATTCCATAGACGACCGTCACGACCACATGTACCCCGGGATGTCCCCTCACGGTCACTACTGCGTACCAATAACGCTTGGCAAGCGGGTGCTGGGCGTGCTGAATCTCTATGTGAATGAGGGACATGAGAGCACCACCGAGGAAGAGGAGTTTCTCACGGCAGTTGTAAACACGCTTGCCGGAATTATCAGCAGGGCGAGAACCGAAGAGCACTTACTTAAAAACGAGGAGCAGCTGCGCTCCATTATCCAGACTACGGACAACGCCATCATCTGTGTAAACACAAACGAGGAGATAGTCCTTTGGAACAACGGGGCAGCGAAGATATTCGGATATGCCCCCCATGAGGCAGCCGGAAAACCATTTGACATAATCATACCTGAGCAAATGAAAGAAGCCTTCAGAAAAGATTTTAAGACCGCTCTCGAAACAGGGCGTTCCTATCTGTTAGGTAAAGAGATCACCTTAACGGCTGTAAGAAAAGATGGGACGGAGTTTCCAATGGAACTTTCCGCCGCGTTGTGGACAGTTCAGGCAGGGACGTTTTTTACTGCGATACTAAGGGATATTACAGAACATGTGCTTGAGAGGCGGCAGCGTGAGCATGCAATAGAGAAACTTCGCAAACTCACAGGTTCGGTAGTAGTGGCGATATCGGCTATTTTAGAGGCCAGAGACCCATACACGGCAGGGCACCAGCGCAGGGTGGCCGATCTTTCCCGCGCAATAGCCGACGAGATGGGCTATCCCAAAGATATGACAGAGGGAGTAAGAATGGCGGCCTCAATACACGATGTTGGGAAGATTTACGTGCCGTCGGAAATCCTGAGCAAACCTGGCAAACTTTTTGAGGCGGAGTTTCATCTGCTGAAATATCACCCGCAAATAGGACATGACATATTAAAGGATGTGGATTTCCCATGGTCTGTTGCCAGGATAATCCTCCAGCACCACGAAAGAATAGACGGCTCAGGCTATCCCACCGGTATCAAAGGGGACGATATATTAATCGAGGCAAAGATAATCTGCGTAGCAGACGTAGTAGAGGCTATGACTAACCATCGTCCATATCGTCCTGCCCTGGGCTTAGACAAGGCCCTGGAGGAAATCCAGACAAACAGCACGGTACTGTATGACGAGGATGTAGTGGAAGCGTGTCTTGCCGTCTTTAAAAAAGGTTTCACCTTTAAGAGTTAAGGGAATATGCCCTTATAGATATTCGGCAAAATCGGTACAGGAGGTAATACAAATGAGCGGCAAGACATACGAAATAGGCGTCATAGGCGGTGACGGCACAGGGCCGGAGGTCATAAGGGAGAGCATTAAGGTATTAAATGCCGCCTCTGCCCGATTCGGCTTCAAACTGAATTTTACTGACTATGACTTAAATGGTACGCGGTATTTAAGAACCGGCGAGACGCTGCCAGAAAGCGCATTAGAGGAACTGAAAAGACACAAGGCGCTGCTCCTTGGGGCAATCGGACACCCGGACGTAAAGCCCGGCATTCTCGAAAAGGGAATCCTTCTGAGACTGCGCTTTGAGCTTGACATGTATATTAACCTGAGGCCTGTAAAACTCTACCCCGGCGTTGAATGTCCGCTGAAAGACAAAGGGCCTGAGGACATAGACTTCGTCGTCGTAAGAGAAAACACCGAGGGGTTATATGCCGGTGCAGGCGGGTTTCTCAAAAAAGGGACAAAGGACGAAGTCGCAACGCAGGAATCCATAAATACAAGAAAGGGAGTAGAGCGCTGCATTAGATACGCCTTTGACTATACGGCAAGGCGCAATAAGGGAAATAAACTCACACTTAGCGGCAAGACAAACGTGCTGACCTATGCCTTTGATTTGTGGGAGCGCGTCTTTTATGAAGTGGCAAAGGACTATCCCGGGGTGAAACCGGACTATGCGCATGTCGATGCCACAACGATGTGGTTTGTCAAAAATCCCGAATGGTTTGACGTCATAGTTACGGACAATATGTTCGGGGATATAATAACGGATTTAGGGGCTATGATACAGGGAGGGATGGGGATAGCCGCCGGTGGCAATATCAACCCGGAGGGCACATCCATGTTTGAGCCGATAGGGGGTTCAGCGCCAAAATATACGGGGTTAAACGTCATCAACCCGCTTGCGGCCATATGCGCCGGGGCGATGATGCTTGAGTACCTTGGTCAGACAGAGGCGGGCAATACAATAGAGAAGGCCGTTATGGAGGCTACCGCTAAACATATAAAAAACCTCGCCGCCGGACACATGGGAATGGGCACGACTGAAGTGGGCGACCTTGTTGCCGGGCTGACGGCCAAAATTTGAGACAACCAAAGGGACAGATTTATTTATTCTCTCAATAAATAAATCTGTCCCCATTACACCATTTAGTCAATACACCCCCTAGTCGTTCTCCAATAATACCCCTTTTTTGTTTTATTGTCGATTGCAAAATATTCAAAATATGAATAATAGTGAGGTGTGATGTCAATAGTGGACACCAATTCATTTATGCCGCAGCCCTTTTTTCATAGAACTGTTTTTCATAAGTGGCTGGGGATAGGAATCCGAGCCGAGCCTGAGTTCTCTGATGGTTATAG
>JADFYO010000120.1 GCA_015233015.1 Nitrospirota bacterium
CCCCAGCCCCCCGTTGTCCGTTTTCGACCCTCCGAACGATTCTAGGGGTGTTTCTGGCCGTTTCTCCGGGGGCTGGGGCGGAGCCCCAGTGTTGCTCTTGGCGGCTTCCGCCCTTTCCTGGCCTCTTGGTCTTGGGAGCGTAGCGGATTTGGTTGATGAGCTGGCCAGGTGGGGGTCAAAGGGGGGGGCTGTTCGGTCTTCCTCTCATATCCTCTCAAATCCTCTCCCGTGTACCACGTACACCCGAGAGTAGGGGGGTGTACCGTGTACACCCGAGAGTAGGGGGGTGTACCGTGTGCACCCCCCTGCCTGACCCGTGTACCACGTACACCCGAGATCAAAATCTATGCCGGATTCCCCTTTTTTGCGCGCTCCCGTGCTTCCCAGTGTTTGCGAATGGGGTCATCCTCCGGTCTTTCCAGCATTTTTTTCACAAAATCTTCCTCTGCGGTGACGTAATTGACCTGGCCGTGGTCACGTTGATTGACTATATTAATCGTCAACTTCTCTATATGGATGACCTTCGCGTCTTTAGCATCGCCTGACATGGCAAAATTCTTGATTTCAGTCATTGCTGTTTGCAATAATGTCGGCGTATAATCGAATGTAATTTCTCCTTTACCCTCATCACCTGCCCCCTCAACAGCGAAGGGAATTTTTTCAACAATCTGATATTTGTTGACCTTCCCGGCCTTTTCTTCCTTCTTTATATATCCCATCTCGCATAGAAGCTGAATAGATGTAATAACTTTTTTCCGGCTGATACCAGTTTCATTTACGATTTTATCAATACCTGGCCAGGCCGATCCAGTCCGAATATTACTGTATGTTTTGATGCAGACATACACCATAAAAGCGTAAGGCCCCATTTTTTTCGCTTCTTCATTGCGGAAAAGATAGCGGAAAATATGAACAAAATTTGGATCACAGTCGATAAGCGGCACTTGCTTGCTCACTTGTAACCCTCCGGGGAAACGTTTAACATTCTGCTTGTCGCTGGTCATAAGGGTTCCGTCCTTACGGCTGGTGGTTGTGGCCGGGGGTTGCCGCCCCCGGCCTTTTCTTTGCCTCTACCCGATCTGGCCAGCGACTGCCAGGCGCCTACATGCTGTGGCCGTGGCCATGGCCTCGGCTTTTTCTCAATGCCTGTTCCTGCTCTCGCCTGATTTGCTCAGCCTTTTCCCTAACGGCTTGCGCCATTCGCTCCCGGAGCTGGCCCACGTCCGGGCCGAGCGGAGCGACGGCCGGGCCGATGTCGAGGCCTCGCTTTTCCTGCTTCATGGCCTCGCCCAAGACCTCTTGACCAAGCTCGTTTTTAGTCTTGTTCAACCGTTCGATCCGGGTTGTGGCCTTGGCGTACTCGTAGCTGTCCGGCGTAAGCTTCTCCCTCTCACGCTCATGCCTAATCACCTCGGCCTTGGCCGCCCTGAACTCGCGCGATTTGTCGTGCAAGGTCTGCAATGCCGGGTCCAGGGCCGGACGTTCCGGCTCCTGGGGCTTCGCCGCGGCCTCTTGGCGCATCTGTTCACGATGCCGCTGCGAAGCCTCTTGGACGTAAGCGTCCACGCCACGCTGCGCCGAGGCCTCGATAGCCTGGGCCTCGATCCTGGCCAGCTCGGCGGCCTGGTTCTTGGCCAGGTCGCGGGCCTCGATTATTGACGCAAGTTCTTGACTTGTGTCTCTAAGCCGCTCCCCAACGTCTGCAATGCTGAGACTTGCTTCTCCAATGCGGTCATAAGCTTGTTCATGTTGATATTCTTGATCCCTTGTGATTCTTCGAAATTCCGGAAGTCCGAGCTCATATTCTCGAATCTTCCCGTCAGCACTTTCAAGGCTTCTCTCAATTTGTCGGCGTTCTCTGTATTCCCCGACTTTTGCAATTCCGTGTTTAACGTATTCAACTCCGCGCTCAACTTGTTCAGCGAGCTTTCCACGAACTCTTTCAAACCAAGAAATTCTGTCAACATCGCTTTGTTTTGCGCTGTCAACTTCTCCGCTTCTTCCCTTGTCAGCATTTGCTTTTTCAAGCTCTCGATCTCGCCTTGTAACTGCAAGATTTTCTCTGATTCGTTCGTTGGTATGCTCGCTAGCTGTGCGCGAAAGTTCGCTGTTAAGTCGCGTACTTTCTGCCGAGAGTCCTCTTGTAAAGACGTCAAGCTCGCCTTGAAGCTTGTTAGCAAGCGCGTCTCCATGTTCTGCAAAGCTTCGGTCAACTGCTGCTCGTTCATATACTTCCCTCTCGTGCTGCCGCACGGCCCTGTCCAGGGTCGCGCGGATTTCCTTGAGCTCTGCCTGGGCCTTGGCCAGGTCGAAGGTGGTCGACTCGACTTCCTGCGAAGCCCTAGCCATCTCGGCGTTGATCGCCTTGATCTCGTTGTTCCTGGCCAACCGTTCCGCGTGGATCTCCGGCCGGGCAGGATCTACATAGCCCACGTGGATCTCCGGAATCCGTTCAATCCCTTGGGCCTCTAGGCTTAAATGGGTGATCCGCACATCATGCCCGGCCGCGGCCAAAGCGCGGTTGCACTGGTCGGCCCAGGCTTCGCGGGCCTTCTCGACAAAATCCTTGTTGAGCATTTCGCGGGTTTTCTCTGCCCCGGAAATCTCGGGAGCCTTAGAGTCATGCCGCTTAAACCAAGTCTCAGCGTCCCGGGCGTGGCCGTCGTGGATCGTCTCGGCAATCTCCAGGTGGACATGATCGTTGGGGTTGTCCTGGTCGGGACTGTGCAAGGCAAAGGTGTAGGGCAAACGCCCGCCTTCCACTGTGGTCATTTTCTCGGCAAAGTCCTGGGCTAGCTTGATCTGCTCTTCCCTGTTTAGCTCGTGGGGCAAAGCGTACTCAAGTTCTGTGAGCAAGCGGCCATTTGCCCGCGCATGGGCGTCTGCCGATTCCCAAAATTCGCGCGGATTGTCCTTCGCCCATTCCGGCATATTCCCTGACTCGGAATATTCCAGGCCTCCACGCTCGGCGTATATCCCTTCCCGGCAAACGTAGTCATGCTTGAGCGCGGCGGAATAGGTTTTACCGCCCATGCTACGCTTGATGGAGTTTACGCCGAGGTGGAAAATCGCCATGTCCGCTAGCCTCTTATTTTGGCTCTGGCCTTAGCCCCGCAGGGCGCACGACATTTCCCGCAGGGAAATGTAGGAAGTGCGCATGTGCTCCTTCCGTCGCCCATGACATAAGACCGCGTTGCGGTCTTGACAAGTGTTTTTTTCGAGCCTACTTGGTAGGCGTGAAAAAAATGCTTGGAGGAAGTCATGAGCGACAATCCCACTCCGGATAAGCCGAAGGCTGCTCTACCTACTGTGCGTGAGCTTGCCGCGCAGATCAAGGCCGCTAATCCATCTATGCCGCAAAGCCTTGCGGAGCTTTATGCCCGTGAAAAAATTGCGGACCTTAAAGTCAAGGCCACCGATGCCGCCAACAAGGCCGCTTTGGAAGCAAAGAAAAGCGTGGCCCAAAAAATTCGCCAGTTCGGCGGCAAGTCTTTCCGCAAAGAAGAGGGAAAGGCCAAAATCGAGGCGGGCGGGCTGCTGGTCAAGGCCGGTATTATCGTCGTGGACCGAGTGGCCAAGACCGTAGGATATGCCCCCGGATGGGATGCGGGCACGGTTTTGGGGCTGCTTCTGGCGGCCACTCATGCCAAGCCGGACGCCCTGGCCAGTTGGAAATCCCACGGCAGCCAAGTCCTAGCCCAGGACGCGGCGGCCAAGGCCGCCAAGAAGGCTACGCCCACGGCGGATAAGCCGGTGGTGGCCGCTGAACCGGAGCCCGAACCGGCTGCGGAGGCCTCGCCGGAGCCGGTCGAGGACAGGCCGAAGCTGCTCACCCTCGCCGTAGGCTTCCCAAATTTCAATGTTGAAACGGATGCGAAGTATCGTGACTATCTAAAGTTGACTTTAGAATTCAAGTGGAAGGACTACAAGCATTGGGAACCAGCCGACGCCATGACGCAAGACAAGGCTTGGATTGGCGAAGTTACGGAAAAACAATTTGCAGAGATGCAAGCATTTTTGCAGAACTATCGCCATGTCATTCATGAAATAGTGTAGGTGTATTATGAATCCTGAACAAGTTTTGCAAGAAATTGACGACGCAATTCAAGTGTTTTTTAAAGAGGTTCAAGAGCTTAAAAAGCTTGAAAAGCTTACACATTTGCCTAAGGATTTTCAAAAGGCTTATGAACCTCTGGAAAAACTTCTTCATGATATTGATACAAAGGCAAAAGCTGTTTCAGTATTTAATGACAAGTACAACCCTGTTTGCCTCCAAAATGTGGTTATAGCCTGTGCAGTATGCTTTGTTTTGGCATGCAGTTTGATTTTTGGAGCATTTTGGATTGGGAAGTCTGGCTATCTCAATCCAAAAATGGACGCTGCTATTGAACTTTATGATGGGATGAAAGAAATTGGAGTCAATTTTGGAACGCTTGAACCGAGCACTAAAAAGCTTTTTTTCTCAATTGTGAATGACGCGCTGGAAGAAGCAAGAAAACGCGCTAAATCTGCACCCGCCCCAGCCCCCGCGAAGAAGTAGCCCGGCCTGGTCGCTCCGCTGGCCGGGCTGAAAGCCTGGCCAGGAGGGCGCGAGGTCTCCCGGTCGGAGATCGCCGGCGAGGTCGGCGCGGATCGCGGCCACGTTCTATCCCGTTCGCCCACAAGAGGCCTTTGCCGGGGGGCAGACGCCCCCCAGCCCCCCGTTGTCCGTTTTCGACCCTCCGAACGATTCTAGGG
>JADFYO010000121.1 GCA_015233015.1 Nitrospirota bacterium
GTTAAATCCATAGCTCATTATATATGATTTCTTATAACCCAATGACACAGAGGTCAGGGCAAGCGGCACCCTCCTGATAGCAACGCCTTTATTGTGAAACAAATACATCTTATCGCTTATATGCCATTTGCTTCCTTCTGTTATGATAGTAGGGCCGGGTATCGTGTACTCCCTTGAAAAGCCGCCCATATTGCCCTTACTCCGCCAGATACTTGTCCCCGCTGAGTCCTTCACAGTGAGATGGTTAAAGACATCGTAATATAACATCACAGGTTCTGATTTCTTATTAACATCCCCCGCGGCGGCCTCAAGGTTCACAAAATCATACAGATTAATGCCGCGCGGCAGCTTTATCTTTCCCTCTTCCTTAAAAGAAGAGCCGTCCCAGACTATGTATTGCACATCGCCGCTTTGTCCTTCACTGGCCGTGTAGCGCTGAAACAGGAGTTTATTGTTATATACCCTTAAAAAGCCGTGGGCCTTCCACAACATCCTGAGCTGCCCACCCTCAACGCCATAGATGAACGCCCTTGCGCCGTCATAGGCCATTGAGGTTACGATTATCTCGTCTTTGCCGTCTTTGTTTATATCAATAACGTCCATATACACGTTATCGCTCATCCTGTCGCCCTTGAGTTCCATCATCTTGTTCATATCAACGCCGGGCTTGTAAACGGCCAGGTCAGAGCCGCTGCTGAAGATAAGCTCAACCCCGCTGCCACCGTCAAGGTTGCCTATTGTCATAAGGTCGTACGCAATGGGCATATGATACGTAAGGACAGGGTCGTTCAACACGGACAGAAATATGTCGGCGGAGGCAAGTATTTCCTGGAGATAGGTCTCAGAGATTGCGGCGGTATCCGAAAAAACCTCCTTACGGTCAGAGACCCAGAAGATGCGTTGCTTTAAATAGCTGTCCTCATCCGCAATCGCGTCTTTCTTTGAGCCTTCAACCAGGATGAGCACATCGGCACCCAGCTTTTTTGCTTCCTCAAACAGCGCGTCGGTGTTTTCGGCGGCAATGGCCGTATCAATAAGCTCGAAGCGCCCGCTTTGTTTGAGCAGCCTGTAGTAAACATCGCCAAGGAACCAGTTGACGGACTTGTCCTGATAGAACAGGGCCTTGACCTTTGACTTTGACAGACGCGCGATGTCGCTTTTATGCGGTGTGCCTTTTATGAGGTGTGCCTCCACGGTGCCGTTGGACTTCACGCCAGTTATCTCAACTGAGCCGATGTGGCTCTCGAAATGCCCAAGCGGCTCGTTTGTGACAGGGTGATAGAAGACAGAGCCTTCGCTAAAGACATCGAATCTTGTGCCTTTTACGGCCTTCGCTGAGGACTCCCCAGTGAGGGTAACGTTATCCCCTTTAACAGTTTCGATTTTAAGCGCCAATGGTTGAAAAAAATTGACGGTCTTGTCGGCAAGTGGCCTCAGTGGCTCATCCGCCCCACATACGCCGCTAACAAACGGCAAAATGAACAATAACTGGCACAAGACAACACATATAGCGTACGGCAACGTTTTTTTCGTCATAATAGTCCCACCCTCATCATAATAGCCCACCCTCATAGTTTTAGTCAGCCCTCTATTATAGCAGTATCCCGACACACAATTGTATCATAAATTATCCACTAAATACTGTCTATATTCTATGGGTGTGTGTTAAAATCCAGCGTGAGCGAAAGAAACGGCAAAATAGTCTCAGTGAACACGAGCAAAGAAAAGGGCGAGAGAAAGTCGCCCGTTAAAACGGCTGTGCTGATAACAAACTTTGGCATTGAAGGCGACGCCCACGCCAGTGGGCAATGGCACAGGCAGGTCAGTCTGCTTGCCATCGAAAGCATAAAAAAAATGCAGGCGGTTGGCCTTGATGTGGATTGCGGCGATTTCGCTGAGAACATTACAACCCAAGGCATACCGCTTCCCACACTGCCCATCGGTACCAGGATGTCTATCGGGGAGACTGTCAAGGTCGAGGTAACACAAATCGGCAAGGAGTGCCACAACAGATGCGCGATTTACTATCAGGCAGGGGATTGCGTTATGCCCTCTGAGGGGATTTTCGTGCGCGTCCTTGAAGGGGGCGTTATCACTCATGGAGATGAGATAATAGTCCACGGCTGTACGGGCGATTAGTGGCATCGGATGACAGGCGTGGTTATTGTTGCAGCCCACAGGCTTATGGCCTGTTCTAGTTAGACGATGGCTTTAGATAAATACTGCCCTTTTTACTATACGATTTGAAACTCCCTGGCGAGAGGAGCAAGGCAGTTTCCACTTCGGCCATAGCGTCCTCAACCCTTCCCGCGGCTATGTATGCCTTGCTTAAAATATACCGGCACCTCCATTTATTAGGGCTCTTTTTTACCGTGTCTTCCCACAAAGCTACGTCACTTTTCCATACCTCATTTCTGTGAACCGTTGCAATACATAAAAATATAATCAGGATTGCAAACACAGCATCTTTCCTTATTTTTGAAAAAAAGATACTTATTCGTTTATTTATCGAGAATGCCTCTAATATTGAAAATATGGCTATAAAAAAGCCAATGGATGGCAGATACAGCCTGTGTTCAAATATTACATCATCTAAGGGTACTAAGCCAGATTCCACTGAAAGGGTAATAAAATACCAAAGCGTTCCGAAGCTGAACAGCCGTAGGTAATATCTTGCAGTTCCCTCGATTTTCTGTGAAAGATAAATGAAATATAACGCAATCGTGACTAACGATGCAACAGTTGCAAAGCCTGCTAACACCTTAGTTTGAAAAAAGCTTGTATAAATTGGATAATCGTAATCAATGTTTAGATTTGTTGGAATAAATAATAGTTTAAAATAAGTCAGCATAACTGGAAACTGGGTAATAATGTAATTATAATGAGACATCTTTACAGTCTTTGCAGTGCTGTACGAATCTAATATACGCGAGATATCTCCATTGACAATCGTCAGGGGAATTAATAAGATCAACAAAACAATTGGTAATAGAATGAATAATCTTTTTTTAGATTTCCCCGTAATAAATAAAAACTCGAACATGGCTATTGTTATTGGTATAGTAAAGGCTATTTCCTTCGTTTTCATCGCGAACATCGCCGAGACAAGGCTGGCAATAAAATAGAAAACACATCTGCCTGTTGAATTCGTCCTTAATTTGATATAATAAATTATGGCAAGCAAATAAAAAGTTGTCGAAAGGGACTCAAATCTCTGGACTATATACGTTACTGACTGGGTTTGAATGGGATGGACTACGAAAAATGCGGAGGCGAAAAATGCTAATGTACCTATGGATTTATGTTCAGTAAAATCCGAAAAAAATGGGGTTTTTGTTATCAAATGAATCATTCTGTACAGCAGCAACGCGTTAGCAATATGTATAAAAATATTAACAATGTGATAACTCATGACATGAAGCCCACTAAACCAATAATTAAGAGCAAAAGTAAAATACCCAACGTATCTTGACCTAAAACCGTACTCTCCATGTGAGATCACATGTAAATTAAAATAGTAATGAAGATCCCTTACGTATTTGTTTTCTACAATACTACTAAACCCGTCGAACGTAAAAGGGGCACCTAAAGTATTGTGATACGAAATAATACCAAGCACACATATAACAATAATGTGGGTTAATTCCGTTATATTCATATGTTTATTTGGGTCTGTCATTTTTCACCTCATCGCCACTCCCCGATTATAGCAGAATCGCGAGGCACAAGTGTATCACAAATAGTCCACTAAATACTGTTAATATTCTGTGGGAATGTGTTAGAATGCGGAGTGAGCGAAGGGAACTGCTACATAGCCAGGGCATACCGCCTCCAAGGCTGTCCGCGGGCACACGGATGTCTTACTCTATGGCAATAACTGCGGCGGTATTGACAATCAGCGACAAGGGCGCTGTCGGGCAGCGCGTGGACGAGGGCGGCCCTGCCGTGTGCGAATTATTAAGGGGGATTGGGGCTGAAATCCTCTTCACTGAGATAATCCCTGATGAGAAGGAGCAAATAAAGGCGCGGCTTATTGCGATGTCTGAAAAGGTTGACCTTGTGATAACAACGGGCGGGACCGGGCTTTCTCCCCGCGACGTAACCCCCGATGCCACGCTTGAGGTAATAGAAAGGGAGGTGCCGGGCATAGGGGAGACGATGCGTGCCGAAGGTCTTAAGGCAACACGCCGGTCTATGCTCTCACGGGCAACGGCTGGCACACGGGGCGGCGCGTTGATAGTAAACCTGCCGGGAAGTGTAAAGGCGGTGAGGGAAGGACTGGGCGCAATACTTGATATCCTGCCTCATGCGATAGAGAAAATCAAGGGCCTGACATCGGACTGCGCACGGTAGTAAACAGGTTCTGTGAACATCTTTCTTATGAGGGCTTAGAAGCGCCATCCAGTTTCGAATGATTTGCCTTGACAACAGGAATAAGGAGGCCGCAAATGAGCATATTTGAGATAACAATGTTAGTATGTTTTGGTTCAGCCTGGCCTTTTTCGATATATAAATCATACAAGTCAGGGAAAAATGAAGGTAAAAGTATCCTGTTTTTGTTGATCATTTTCTTTGGATACCTGTCAGGGTTTACCCATAAGTTCCTATATTGCTTTGACTGTGTCAGCTATTTATACGTTATGAATGGTTTAAT
>JADFYO010000122.1 GCA_015233015.1 Nitrospirota bacterium
TTAAGGATATCCTCATCGCTTGCATCGATGGCTTGAAGGGCTTTCCAGATGCGATAAACACCATTTTCCCAAACACTGAAATCCAGCTCTGTGTAATCCACCAGATACGCAACTCCCTCAAGTATATAGCCTCAAAAGACCAGAAGGCATTTCTAAAAGACCTTAAAAAGGTCTATCAGGCTTCCACAAAAGCCCTGGCCGAGAGCAAGCTCGTAGAACTTGATGAGACATGGGGCAAGAAATATCCCATAGTGATAAAATCATGGAAGGCCAATTGGGATAACCTGTCTAACTACTTCAAGTACCCGCCGGATATACGCAGGATTATCTATACGACCAATGTTATCGAGGGATTTCATCGCCAGTTACGCAAGGTTACTAAGACCAAAGGGGCTTTTGCTACTGAAAACGCCCTCTTGAAATTGCTATATCTGACTATTCAAAAAATATCGGAGAAATGGACTCAGCCACAAAGAAATTGGGGTCAGACAATTTCTCAGCTTGCCATTTTCTTCGAAGGGAGGTTATTATTAGATATTGATGTCAAGGGCTAAAATCGGGCCTGACACAGTTTAGTTAACAGACCCGTCGGGGAACTATTTGGGCAACAGCCCGTCAAGACCTGACACCTTTTACTCTTTCAAGTGCTTCACCTATAGACGTTTGAATATTCCTTTTACTCCTGCACCTTGTATACACTCTAAATCACCATTCTCTAATTTATGACAATTCATGGTTAACCCTGTAATAACTGAAGAGATACTTTGGCCATTATCACATGAACATTTTTTCCTATCAGAAGAAAATATATTCAAAACAATTTCATTATTGTTCTTAATACTGCCAGTCATACTTGCCGAGAGTTTATTGTCACAACATCCATTTGTTGTTACGCTTGTGTAAGTACCAGATATCGAATTTCCATTTTGATTTTTTATATCTATTATATATAGTTCAGAGTTCACTGGTGGATTCCCTATAATAGTCCAACCTTCTGACGTAGCAGAACCTTTTTTATGCGCTTCTTCTTTTAATCCATCAGGTGGTCGCGATTCTATTATAAATCTACCTGTAAAATCTTCAGCTGAAGCGCAAGAAATGAACAGGTTGAATACCAGTACGAGCATAAGTATTTCTTTTTTCATTTTTAACCTCCTCACACCAGTTTATTAAAAGTTCTTTTGGTATTAAATCATAATCATGGGTATAAATACAAGTATCCACGGTCAAATTTCGGCATGATTGAGATTATCTCTGCAACATTAGACAAAAAGGACTCTTCTGTCTATAGTTGGGCACATTACTCATTTGTCTGCAACCAAGTAGTATTGAACCTGTTACGCTCTCTACAAAGATTACCACACATAATTCGCAGTTTTTTTATGCATCGCAAATTACAATATGCGGCATGATTATGTCCACTTACTAATGTGCTGATTAATAAGTGGATGTTCCTCTTTTGGATAGGCCAAACAGCCGTCATGGTTGCACTGTTTAAATTCTTTCTTAAATAATCCCCGCTCCCCGCACCCTCTGTGCCAATATACATTAATAACTTTTATCTACGTTTTATACACTTCCTTACGGTGTCCTATTTTATGGGGATAACTATTCTATATTTTCAATAAGCTACTTGAATTTTTCCAATACTTTCTGGCCTGATTCCTTGTCTGAAACAGATAGGCTTTTCTTTCCTTGCTCAGTAAAGGCCAATCTGTATTTTACTCCCATGTAAACCCTAATTCTTTCGTAACGTCCTCAACAGATAGGAGCTTTCCCTGCCTGGCGTTTGCCATGCTATCCAGCAACTCTTGTTCTACCTCCGGTCTCAACTCCAGGCCATATCAGGATCAATAGCCTCGTGGATGGTCTGAATGATTAGTGCCTTCAATTCTTTTACGGTCATATCAGCTACTTTTTTATCTTCTATTATTTCTATAGCCATAGCTTATACCTCCAGTATCCATTATCTGTATCTATTGTCGAAAACAAGGGCTTAAAAAATTAAGGGATCGCTGTCACTATTTAATTCCATAGGAATAATTTCCATGCGTCAGAAACCATGAAAGCAGCCTGTCCCCTTTACTCTTCATTCGACCTTGACCTGCTTAATGCAAACAAAGGAGATAAAACGATGTCAAGGATTTTCTTATTCCCAGGCTCCGGCATAGGGAATTGCACTTTTCCCCCATAAATCGGAGCTTGGGTTGGACAGCGTATTGCCACAGAATATACAAAATGTTATCATACCTGCCTGATGACGGTAAAGGCAGCGGCATTATTCTCCGGCGGGCTTGACAGCACGCTGGCAATCATATCCATATTAAGGCAGGGGGTGGAGGTTACGGCCATCTCCTTTCAGAACCACTTCGGCTGCGATATAACCGACAGGTCATCCTGCTCCAAAGACCCGTATGCGGCTGCGGAAAAGTTCGGGTTTGACGTTAAACTCTGCCATCTTGCCGACAAGTTTATCGAGATCGTCAAACATCCGAAATTCGGCCACGGCAAGAATATGAATCCCTGCATAGACTGCCGGATTCTGATGCTCAAAGAGGCGAAGGCGTTTGTAGAGATGACAGGCGGAGATTTCATTATAACCGGCGAGGTCATAGGGCAGCGCCCGATGAGCCAGCGGCGGGAGTGTTTCCCTCTGATAGATAAAGAGGCCGGCGTCGCCGGCATGGTCGTACGGCCGCTGTCAGCCAAACTCTTACCGCCGTCGCGCGCCGAACTTGACGGGTTGATAGACAGAGAGAGGCTTCACGCGTTTAACGGGCGCACGAGAAGGCCGCAGCTTGAGCTGGCCAGAGAGTTCGGCCTCACTGATTTTCCCAATCCGGCCGGCGGGTGTTTGCTTACCGACCCTATATATTCTTACAGGCTTAAGGAGCTGCTTGCTCATATCCCCGACCCACCCGTAAGAGACATAAATCTATTGAAAACAGGGCGGCATTTCCGGCTGTCAGAGACCTGTAAGGCCGTCGTTGGCAGAGATGATGGGGAAAATAACGCCATAGAATCCCATGCGTCAGAGGGCGATATTATTATGTTCGTCGAGGATGTCGGCTCACCGGTTACGATTGTTACCGGAGCCGCGGACGCCGAAGCGCTTAACGCCGCCGCTTCGCTGACGGCAAGATACGCCGACTCTAAATATGAAAATTCTGTAACCGTCTCTGCGTATAGAATTGCCGCCGGAGGCGTCCGTGTGCCGCTTGTTCAACTGGCGGTGGCCCCTGCCGAAAGCGGCCTGCTTGACGCCTTAAGAATAGAGGAAAAAAGACAACGTGCCAGAAGAAAATATGCAAAACAAGATTCTCCTTAGCCTTTACGAGTTTAATTTAATCGTCAAAGAGGCGCTTTCTTTGACCTTTCCCGCCCGCTACCTGATAAAGGCCGAGACGGCATCCCTGACTGTCGACGCGAAGGGACACTGCTATATGGAATTAATAGAGAAAGACGACACGGGGATAAAGGCGCAGCTTAGCGCCCGTGTTTGGGCCTCGACATGGAAGGCCGTATCGAGGGAGTTTAAGTCCGCCACTGGCCAGGCCCTTGCAAAGGGCATGAAGATTCTCATAGAGGCCTCTTTGAACTTCCACGAGAGATTCGGCCTGAGCCTTATAATACAAAATATCGACCCGTCATATACGCTTGGGGAGATGGCTATAGCGAAACGCCAGATAATCGACAGACTCACAAAAGAAGGATTAATAGATAAAAATAAGGCCGTCCCGTTTCCCCTCGTACCGCTGCGAATAGCCGTCTTATCGTCAAAAACGGCGGCGGGTTATGAGGATTTCGTAAAACACCTCAGGGGAAACGCCTTTGGTTATGCCTTTAGCGTTTCGCTGTTTGAGACGGCTATGCAGGGAGACGCGGTTGAGGATACTATGCTGAGGGCGCTTTCGTTGTGTCGCGCTGGTGTAGAGGATTTCGATGTGGTAGTAATTACACGCGGAGGCGGGGGGGCGTCAGACCTGGATTGTTTTAACAACTATGCAGTTGCCAGGGCGGTAGCCCTGTTTCCCATTCCGGTAATCTCCGGCATAGGCCATGAAAGAGATAAGACGGTAATCGACGAGGCCGCCCACACGACAATAAAAACGCCTACAGCCGCGGCGGCTTTTATCATCGAGCGGGTAAAACAGTTTGAAGACATGGTAGACTCCAATGGACAAAAACTGTTGAAATCGGCGGAAACTCTATGCCTCGAAGCATCGGGAAGGCTCTTTTTATTGTCTAAGGCCGTCGAGGCCGCGGGGACGGCGGCGCTGTTGAGGCATCGTTTTATTCTCGAAAACTACACTAAAGGGATATATTCCAGCCCAAAGCTATTGGAAAAACATGGGGAAAGGCTGGACGCCGCACTGGCCGCGGCAGGACATCTCAATCCTGAGAACATATTGAAAAGGGGATTCAGCATTACCAGCGTAAACGGCAAGGCGTTGAGGTCAGTGGCCGGAGTTTCCGCCGGCGCACGTTTGACGACATATTTAT